>JAADEP010000021.1 GCA_013153335.1 Chloroflexota bacterium | reverse complement strand
GAGCTCGAGCCCGAAGCGTCGGCCTGGCCGTGGGAAGAAGAGGCCGGGGCGCCTGAGGCCGAGCCGGAATCTGTGCCCGAGGCCGAAGCTGAGTTCGGAGCCGAAGCGCCAGCCTGGCCGTGGGAAGAGGAGGCCGGGGCGCCCGAGGCCGAACCGGAAGCCGTGCCCGAGGCCGAAGCTGAGTTCGGAGCCGAAGCGCCGGCCTGGCCGTGGGAAGAGGAGGCCGGGGCGCCTGAGGCTGAGCCGGAATCTGTGCCCGAGGCTGAAGCCGAGCTTGGAGCCGATGACGATTTGTCCGCGCTGTTGTCCGAACTCCCGCTGGAACGCGAAGCCTCGGACGAAGAAGCATGGGCTCCTCCTGAGCGGGAGAGCGACCTTTTCGCCACAGACAAACTCCCGGAGTGGTTCCAAACCCTCGAAGGGCCCGAAGGCGATGAGGCTGCGGAAGCGCCTGCGGACCAAACGTCCGAAGCGCCCGTATCGGCTCCGCAGCCAATCGGGCCCGAGGCCGAAGCCCCGCGCGAGGATATCCCCGAGTGGCTGCAGGCCCTCAAGCCCGAGGGCGCGGACGAGGTAGTGCCCGAACCTGAAGGGCCCGTGGCCGCACCGTTGGGGGAAGAACCCGCACCGCACGAGACCGAACCCAGTGGCCTGGTCTTTGACCCCGACGCTTTGTTCGAAGAGGGCCCGGACGTCGAAGAGGTGGGCGAGCCAGCCACCCTCGCGGTCGAAGGACTTTCCGAAGAGGCGGTCGCGGATGTCGAAGCGCGGCCTCGCTCGGCCCAAGCCCCTTGGCCCCAGGCCGGCGAAGAAGCTGCCCGCGGGGAGACCATTATCGACGCCTTGGCCGGGTTGCCCGACCTGCTGCCGCCGGACCCCGCGCTGGTGCCCAAGCAAGTGCGGGTGCGGTCGCCCCTCACGTTGCGCCTGACGCGCGGCCAAACCGAACGCGCCCAATGGCTGCGCGCGCTACTCGAAGAGGAAGAGCAGCCCCGGCAGACAGATCTACCGTGGGAGGGCGCGGACCTCCCGCGGGGATTGCTGCGCTTTGTGGCTTTTGCCCTGCTCTTGGCTATGGCGATCTTCTTGGCGCCTTGGCTCGCATCCATGGCCCCACCCGCGCCGGCCGAGACCGTGCAAGCTTGGCAGACCATAGACGCCCTTCCCCCTGAGGCGCCAGTGTTGGTGATGACGGATGTCTCATGGCTGAACCAGGCGGAGATGGCCGTAGTCGCCCAGCCCCTCTTGCAGCACCTCGCGCAAAAGGGCAGCCACGTGGTCGTGGCTTCCACCATGCCTTGGGGGGTGCAAATGGCCCAAGATTGGGCCCCTGCGACCCTGCGGTTTTGGGATGCCGGATTTGTGCCCGGTGGGCCCATTGCCCTGGCCCAATTTGGCCACGCGCTGCCGTACGCGCTGCAGCTCTCCGGCACCGGCGTCGCGTTTGACTATGTGCCCGCGTGGCGCACGGTGCAAGCTTGGGACCAAGTGCCCTTGTTGGTGGTGTTGACCGATAACCCCGAGGCATTGCGCTTGTGGTTTGAACAAGTGGTCCCCCATCTGCCTGAATCCACGCGCTTGGTTTTGGGGATAAGCGCACAAGCTGTCCCGGTCGCCTACGCGTACCAACCTGCTGTGCCTACGTTGGGCGGCATGGTTGTGGGGTTCGAAGGCGGTCTGGCGTATCAGCACCATTTGGGCACGCCCGTCGCGTCGACCTGGTCCATGTATCAAGCGATGCTGCTCGCGGGCACGGGGTGGATGCTCTTGATGGCCTTCGCGTATCTGGGCGCCCGCTGGTGGTCGGGTCGCAAAAAGCGCCGTGAAGAAAAGGCCGCGACTTCGGCCGCGTGAACGGATCCCGCGGCTCGGTTCCTCAGGCTTCCGCGGGAACGTACCCAAGTGAGGGAACGGCATGAACGCAGGTTTGTCCATGAGCACCTTGGTTGGCCAAAGCATCGCGTTGCTAATGGTTTTGGCCGTCTTTGCTTATGCCTTTGGCGCGCGCGTGGTGTTCCATAGCGCCATGTATGTGTTTATCGGTGCGGCTTCGGGCTTTTTGGTGGGCTTGGTCTTGCGTCAGGTCTTTTTGATGGGCTTGTTGCGCGCGTGGCAAGGCGGGGTATTGGGTATCGGCTTGCTGTTGGCGGTCTTGCTTTGGTTGAAGCCTTGGGGGCCGTGGGGCCGTCGGCTCTCCGCGATCCCCCTGTCCTTTTTCGTGGGCGTCGCGGTCGCGGTTCTGTTGGCTGGCACGGTTCAGGGCACGCTCTTTTCGCTGATCTGGGCTACGTGGCGGGTCACGCCTGGCGATGGCGGGGCCGGACTTTTGGCCACGTTGGTAAGTTTGTTGGTTACGGTTTCGGTATTGGCGAGCTTTCATTTCACCCCAGTGCCGCTTCGATTGCGTCGGGCGTACCGGGGTTTGCGCAGCGTGGGGCAGTTCTTTTTGGGATTGGCTTTGGCCGCGCTCTTCGTCGGCTTCTATCGCAGCGCCCTTTGGGCCCTGGCCGACCGCGTTCGGTTTTTGTGGGATGTGTTGCGAACGGTGCTCCCTATAGGCTAACCTTGCGGCGTTGAGGCAAGTTATGCGCGCTTCGGTTGTTCAAACGGAAACCTATCTCACCCTCGACATCGGCGCGACGCACACGCGGGCTTATTTGTTCGACGTGGCCGATGGCATGTATCGATTGGTCGCCTTGGGGCACAGCAACACAACCGCGTTTGCGCCCCTGGGCAACCCGCGCTTTGGCCGTCCGGTTGGGGATGTGTGGGAAGGGGCCCGTCGTGCGATTGAACATTTAGAGTCGTTGGTGGGGTTCCATCTTTTGGATGAGGAAGGCCTGCTGAGTGTAGGCACCAATCCCCAGGCCCCGGATCAGGTGTTCGCGATGGCCTCGTTTGGTGCGCCCGTGCGCGCGGTGCTCATGGGCGTGCTGCCGACGCTGTCGCTGGCCAGCTTGGAACGCGTGGTCGCGGGCACCTACTCCCACGTGGTCGCCAAGTTCTCTGCCGTGGACGCGATGGACCCTGAAACGCGCTTGACCCGTCTGGTCGAGGCTTTTCCGGACGTGGTGGCTCTGGCCGGCGGCACGGACCAAGGCGCGGAGAGCGTGTTGCTCGATTTCGCGTATTTGCTACAGCGCGCGGCGCAATTTTGGCCGCTGGCTCAACGCCCGTGGATTTTGTACGCGGGCAACGCGAACGTCGCGCCCAAGATTGAACGCCTGCTTGGGCAACACTTCGAGATCCGCATCGCGGACAACGTGCGGCCCAAGCTCACTGAAGAGCGTTTGGGCCCCGCGCGGCGGGCTTATTGGGGCATCGTACGCCAATGGTGGGTCGAGCGCTATCCTGGCCTGGATACGGTGTACGAGCAGGCCCAAGGGCGCTTGACCTTTACCGCAGAGGCGTTTCGACGCGCCGCGCGGATTCTGCACGCGGTCTACGCGGGCCAGGGCTCGGGTCTCGCGCTGGACGTAGGCTCGCGTTACACTTACGTGCGCTACGGGCCGCGGGCCGACGACACCCAGGGGCGGGTCTTCCCCTGGGGCTTGGGCGAAGGGCTCGCGGCCTGGTTGGACCAACCCGCATTTTGGGAAGAGGTCAGCTATCACAGTCACCTCGACGAGGCGCAGGTGCGCAACTTCCTGTATCAGAAGCGCCTCTATCCCGATACCCTGCCCATGAGTGAGGAAGAGCTGCATCTTGAAGAAGCCGTGGCCGAAGCCTTGATGGGCCAGGTGCTTCGAGAGCTGGATGAAACGCGCACCCCCGCGCTCGACTTCGCCCTGGTGAGCGGAAGCGTGTTCCGCGGCGCGCCGAGCCCGGGCCGCGCGCTTTTGACCGCGCTCAACGGGCTCCAGCCGCGGGGCATCACCGTGCTTCTGGTGGACCTCGCGGGGGTGGTGCCCAGCCTGGGCGTCCTGGCCGAGGTCAACCAATACGCCGCGGTGCACCTCATGGGCTCGGTGCACCTGGCGCCGTTGGCCGTGGTCATTTCCCCGCGCTGGCGTGCTGGGCGCCGTGGCGCGCCAGGCTCGCTGGGCGAGCTGACCCTCACCTATTCCAACGGCGAAAGCATCAGCTTGACCTTGCAGCCCGGGCTTATCCAACGCCTGCCCCTGGCACCGGGCCGCATGGGCTCGTTGAGCCTCATCCCCCATCGCCGCGTGGATTTGGGCGCGGGGTATGGCGAAGCTTTTGAGGTGCAGGTGCCCGGCGCGCTCATGGGGGTCATCATCGACAACCGAGGGCGCCCCTTGCCCCACGAGGCCCTGGCAGAAAAAGCCCGCTGGCTCGCGATGCTCCCCGCGACCTTGGCATAGGAGGGCGCTTGTGGCCGAGGAGAACGTCTTGACCGATTGGTTCGTCCCAGCTGTCAATGCCTTGGCCTTGGGGTCGGTGTATCGCCCGCGCCGGCTACCGCGGCCCGGGTATATTCGGGTGACGCAAGATCAGCCGGTGACGTATGACACCATCGTGGCCCGGACCCAAGCGCGCTATCGGGTCCATTTGTTGGACTTGCGTCGGTTGTTGGGCTTGTCGGATGTACGGGCCATCCGCAAAGCGCTCAAAGTCAAGCCCCGCGACCGGGTGGAAAAGGGCGCCCTGCTGGCTGAGGTGCGGCGCGGGCTGTTCCGTCGCCGGGTGTATTCCCCGGTGCGGGGACGCGTGTTGCGCTTAGACGGTCAGGGCGTGCTGATTTTGCTGACGCGCGTGGAGTGGTTCGACCTTTGGGCGGGTTTTAACGGCGTGGTTTCCGACTTGTTCGAACCGTGGGGCGTGACCATCGCTACCGAAGGCCTTTATGTGGAAGGCGTTTGGGGCAATGGCCGTATTGCCGCGGGCGACTTGCGCGTTTTGGCCCGCCAACCTCGCGACCTCCTCCAGGAAGAAAACCTCGACGTTGAGATACGAGGCCAAGTTCTGGTCACGGGATGGTGCAACCAGCCTGACCTGCTGCCGCGGCTCACAGATTTGGGCGTGCAAGGCCTGGTCCTGGGCACGATGGACGCGACGTGCGTATCGGCAGCCCAAAGCGTACCCTACCCGGTGTTGAGTCTGGATGGCTTTGGCGACGCGGGCTTGAACCCCCGAGCCTTAGCCTTGCTTCGGGAGCGCACGGGCACAGTCACGGTGTTGGCCGAACCGTGGGATCGCACCCTGGCTACGCGTCCCGCGCTGTTGATGGACACCCCGCCGTCCGGGCAGCCCGTACCCGCCGCGCCGGCCGAGGCCTTGCGCCCGGGGTTGACCGTGCGATTGTTGCGCGCGCCGTACCAAGGCGAAACCGGCACGGTCCTTTCGTTGCAGCCCTATTGGAACCGGTTGCCCAACGGCATCCAGGCCTTTGGCGTGGACGTACGCCTGCGTTCTGGCGAGCATGTGTTCTTTCCCTTGGCGAATTTGGAGATCGTTCGTGAGAGCGAGTAAGCGCATGCGTTGCCAAAAGGCGCGTCATGCGATAAAATGCCAAAATCCTGCGGCCCTTGAGCCGCGCTAGGAGGTGGGGCATGGCCGATGACTTCCCTTGGGACGATAACATGGATGCCTTCGACAGCGGCGAACCGCAAGGCGATGATCTGGTCGCTCCCGAGGAAGAAGCTGGATTCGTCGACGAGACGGCTGTCGACGAGGGCGAATTCTTTGCCACGGAAGAAGACCAACCGCCTCCGGAGGAAGAAGAGGAGGCGGGCGGTACGAACCGCACCTTCCTCCTGATCGCAACCGCGTTGGGGCTCTTGCTGCTGTTGAGCTTGTGCGGGTTTGGGGTTTATTGGTGGAACGCGCAGAACACCCGGGCCCAACAAGCGACCTTGGCGATGCAGATCCTGCTCACCAACACCGCGGTCGCGGGTAC
>JAADEP010000220.1 GCA_013153335.1 Chloroflexota bacterium | reverse complement strand
GGGCGCAATGGAAGATGCGGAGCGGGGAGGCGGTGCTCAAGGCGCGTTGTGCCTTACTCAACGGTGACAGCCCTCTACGCCTCCCTCTCGCCACGTGACCGTTTCTACAACATTTGCGTGCACCCACGAAGGCATCATGTCGCTTGCTCGGGGTGCGCGAGCAAGATGTCGTCCGCCAATAAGGATGCCTGGTTCGTGTTGAACGATAAGGCATCTCCGAAGCTCCCATCATCGAATAGGTTCGAGGATTGCAGGCCATCGGAGCTGAACTGCGGGTGAAGCAGATTTGAAACGCCAACAATCAGCGGTGCGAGAGGAAGCGAACGGTGACAAGCTTGAACGCTGGCAGGAGACCAGTCGGCGGCCTGGTTCCCGGCAAGAAAGCCCTAAGGGCTGCCTAAGGCAGTAATAGAGGACAAAGCGTCGATGCTCTGGACCTGAAAAGTGGCGAGACGTAAATGGGAGATAGCGAGCAAAGAGGCAGTGCTCAAAGTTTGTTCCAGATCCCCTCATCGCTTGAGCTTGGACAACATTTGCTTGAATCCTGTCCTTACGGAGCATTACCCAAAATAAACCGCTGGGGTATAATTCGGCCAGTTATTCTGGGAGGGCGTGATCATGCCGAAGACTCAAGTTTTGTGCCCCCAATGTAAACAGCCCATTGTCGTAGATATCCAGCGTCTGTTTGACGTAGGTCAACAGCCCGAGGCCAAGCAGCTCATCCTCAGCGGGATGTTCAATTGGGTCGAATGCCCACATTGTGGGTACCAGGGACCTTATCCGACGCCGATCGTGTATCACGACCCGGATAAGGAGTTGCTTCTGGTCTATGTGCCGCCAGAGTTGGGCCTTTCGCAAGATGAGCAGGAAAAGATCGTCGGCCCTTTGATCGAACAGGCGATTCGTCAACTGCCGCAAGAGAAACGCAAGGCTTATCTGCTCAACCCCCAGCAAGTGTTGAGCCTCCGCTCGCTTCAGGAACGCATTTTAGAAGCCGATGGCATCACGAAAGAGATGATCGAAGCCGAGGAAAAGCGGGTCAAGCTCTTGCAACGCCTGCTCACCGCTCCGGAGAGCGAGTTGGTCAACATCCTCAAGGCAGAAGATGAGTCCATTGACAGTACTTTCTTCCAGACGCTGAGCCAGCTCATTGACGCGGCTTTGGCGGGCGAGGACCAAGCTTCAGCCCAGCGGCTGCGTCGCGTGCTGGAACTCGCTCTCGAGCACACCACCGAAGGCCAGCGTCAGCGGGAGGTCGTGGACGAACTCAAGGCGCTGGATCAACTCCTCGCTCGCTTGGGGCCCCATGTGCCCCCCGACACCCTGCGCCGCGAGCTGCTGAATTGGCTGCTCGAAAAACCGACCGACAGCCGCCTGCAAGCCCTGGTCACGCTGCTGCGGCCCGCTTTGGACTACGCATTCTTCCAAGCCTTTACCGAACGCATCAACCAAATCCCCGATGAGGCGGAACGGGAGCGTTTGACCCAGGTGCGCGAGCGTCTGCTCGCGCTCACCCAGGCTGTGGATCAGCTCGCGCAACAATACGAGCAGCAAGTCCGCCAACTGATCCACAGCTTGACCCACCAAGAGGACATCGACCGGGCCGTCCAGGGGATTTTGCCCGTGGTCGATGAGGGCTTTTTGCAGATCCTGCAGGATGAAATGGAACGCGCGCGGCAGCGCGGCCAGGTTACCTATGGGCAGAAACTTCAGCAAGTGTGGGACGCTATCCAAAAGGCCCTGGCCCCACCGCCGGAAGTGCAGTTCTTGGAACAACTCCTCGCGACCCCTGATCCGAAAGCGCGGCGGCAACTCATGGAGCAGCATCTGGACCTGGTTACGCCGGAGATGGTGAACTATATCGCCCGGCTCCGGGCCCAAGCCGAACAAGGGGGGCCGCTCGCGCCCTACAAAGAGCTGCTGCAGCAAGTGTACAACGAGCTCGCGCACTTTATGACCACGCGCAACCTGCGGGGATCCAACGGCGATGGTCGTGCCTGACCGATAGGGGGAGGCTCCGGGCCCCGGCTCGCGACCGGGGCCCGGCTCCGAGGGCCTGTCTTGAGGGCATGGGCGGCCTCTGGGAATCCCTCAAGGCAGGCCTTATTTCGTTCCGTAATAAGGCGTCGCCCAGCTCTCCTCATCCCGATACACCGCGTCGTCCAAGATGCGGGTCCCGGTGACGACGGGCCGGGGAGGCTGGACCGCTTCGATGCGATAGAACGACGACCGATACCAGTCGTGATCCGTGGGAACGCCCAGGTGTTGTACGATGGGCAGCTTCTCCTCAAACGTGAAGAAATTCCCTTCGGTGTTGGGATAGACGTTGAATTGGCGACGGATATCGGTAATGACAAAGCCCATGTCGAGCAACATTTTTTGGATGCGGTACCACTTCGCCCGCGAGGCCTCTAAAGTGGTCAAGCCAAAATAGCCCGCGCACCCCGGGCCGCGCAGGGCGCTCGCACCTCGCGAGAGGAAGAGCTCAATCCCGGGCAGGGTTTCGACGGGGTCGGTAACGAACACGTCGAACTGACCTTGCAGGTCTTCGGGCAGGGCGTATTGCACATCGATCACCCGGGCCTCAATGGGTAGCTGGTGCGCATCGGCCTCGCGTTGGATGAAATCGATGAGCTCGCGGTCGATGTCCATCACCACGATGCGCTCAGGAAGCCCGGTCAAAGCCGCCGCCAGGCTGAGCAAATCATCATCCCCGACGATGAACAAGTGCGCGGCCGTCAGATCCCCGCGCTCGTACATGAACGCAACCCGCCGCATCACGCCTTCGGGGTCGATGAAGCCCTGGTCATACTCGGCTTTCACCCGCGGCCGGCGGCGAGCAATATCAAGGTAGCGTTGGTAGACGCGCTCGAGTCGGGGCCCGAGCACGTATCCGGTTCCGTGGCACCGCGGGCAACGCACAGGTTCGTAAAAGACCCCCAAGGACTCGGCCAAAGCCCGGCCTTTTTCGGTTAAACGCACACGACCATCGGCAAGCTCGATCAGGCCCTGCTGGAGCCAATCCTGCAGACGTTGGAAGAATTCGGGCAGCGACGCGTCCTGGCTATCCAGCAGGCGATAGACCGAAATCGGGCCTTGGGAAAGCACCTGCAGCCATTGGTTGCCGATGCGGTCCATACCTCACCCCCGTTCCATCACGAGATGACGGTAGGAGGCCGGTTGGAAGTACTTCAAGGCCAAGCGAAAGGCCTCGCGAGCTTGTTCCGGGTCCCCACACGTGAAGATGTCGAGGTTGACCAGCCCGGTTTCGGGCCAGGTGTGGATCGCGAGATGGCTCTCCGCCAGCAGGATGACGCCCGTCATCCCCTCGGGTTCGAACTGGTGATAATTGGAGCCCAAGCGCGAGAGCTTGGCTTCGCGCACGATCCGTTCCAAAATGGGCACGACGTCCTCGACGCGCGCGATGCGTTCGCGCGGCACGCCGTAGAGATCGGCGATGATGTGCAAACCTACAGGGGGCAAATGCTGGCGGTCGTTGGGATGCGATGAAGACGTTTGGGCTTGCGCCACTGGCGGAGACGTCGCGGACAGAACGGCCATAAGCACCTCCTGAAGAAACTGGGATGTGCGCCCCAGGCGCGAGTTAAATGGCAAACCCGAGCGGGTCAAACGCCAACACCCATCACTGGGGTTTGCGCCTGACCCCCTCGGGCCTGCCGAAGCCGATCACCTGTACCCCGGCGCCCGGGGGCACACCCCGAGCCCCGGCCTCAGTCATAATGCCGTGCATGGTAGCCTCCGTAATGGAGCAGGTCGTATCGGTCCATCAAAAGCCCAAGATCCATGATGCGTCCTCCACGGATACCAACGCTGTTCCGCGGTCTTTTCTTTCACAAAGACGAAAGAAACCGAGCGTGAACCCGGTCCCTGTTTCGTTCCCCAATTATAGGGGCATTATCTCAATGTGGCAAGGGAAGGCCTGGGCGCCAAGTCCGGCGCCCTTGGGCGCGGTTGGCGAGTCAACCGCAAAGCCTGTCTCGCTCAAATCAGCCGTTACGCTTGCCCTTCGACCACCTCGCGGCCCTTATAATATCCGCAATGGGGGCACACGCGGTGGGGCAACTTGGGCTGGCCGCAGTTGGGGCACGGGACCAACTGCTTGGCCTCAAGGCGCATCCAACGCGAACGTCGGTGGCGCGTGTAAGAACGCGGGTGCTTTTTCTTTGGTACAGGAGGCATGGTTCTTCTCCTCAAAAATGTCGAACCGGATGAACAAAGCTCGTGACAGCGGAGGCGATTATAGGCGAAGCCGAAACGGGTGTCAAGACTCTTGGACCCTTGCGCGACTTGTGATACAATGCCCATGCATTTTGACCAAGACCGGGTGGGATCGATGAGCAAGCCGGATAAGCAGCGTTATGCCATGAACCTGGCTTTGGCCGCGGTCGCCAGCCAGGTTGGCTTGTTGACCACGTTTATTATCATCGTCAGCCTGTTGCTGGGCTTGTGGTTGGATGCACGTTTTAACACCCGTCCGTTGTGGACGGTCATTCTCCTGGTCGCCAGCGTTCCAGTGACGCTGGTGCTCATGTTCTGGATCGTCCGCCGGACGGTTTCCCGAATTACCCCCTCTACCACCCCCAAGCAGGAGGAGCAGCGCCGTGGCGAATCAAACTCATAACGCCCAACAGCAGCGCAGCGGAGGCGCAGGGTGCGTAACCCTTATCGTCCTCATCGTGCTTACCATTGTCGCGATGAAGTTCTTCCCGCCCATTCAGCCGCACGTGCAACTGCCCGCCGAGCCCCTGCCGAACCCTGAGCATCCCATCGTGCTGTATTCGATCCCCGGCCTGGGCCCGGTTTACCTCACCAACACCTTCGTGACCTGGGCCATCGCGTACATCGCGGTGTTGCTCATTGGCTATTTCGTGGGCCGACGGGTGAAGCAGGCCCTGGCCACGGGCAATTACGTGATCGACGGCTTCAGCGGCGTGGTCGTCAGCTCGCTGGAGGTCATCTATAACCTGACCGAAGCTACCGCTGGCAAATGGACGCGAAAAATCTTCCCGTACTTCGCGACCATCACCATGCTGGTGCTCTTGGTCAACTGGATGGAGCTCCTGCCCGGCATTGACTCCATCGGCTTCTTGCACGAATCCGAGCACGGGTATCCGGTGAAGCCCCTGCTTGGCGGCGCGCTTTACACCATCGTGAAGCCCACGGGCGATCAAGCCCACGGGCCGGGCAACGTGACCCCCGAAGGCACCCACGGCGCGGGCCACGCGGCCGAACCCCGGTACGCGCTGGTCCCCTTCTTCCGCGTGGCTTCGACCGACCTCAACTTCACCCTAGCCCTGGCCTTGGTCGCGGTCACCATGACCCAAGTCTTCGGCTTGCAAGCGCACGGCTTGCATTACCTGGAGAAGTTCTTCAACTTCCGGGCCCTGGTGACCAAACCCGGTATGGGGCTTCTGGACTTCGCGGTCGGGCTTCTGGAGATCGTCTCCGAGGTCTCCAAGATTCTCTCCTTCTCCTTCCGGTTGTTCGGCAACATTTTCGCGGGCTCGGTGTTGCTCTTCGTCATGGGCACGCTAGCGCCAATGATCCTCTTTGGCTTCTATGGCCTGGAGTTGTTCGTCGGCCTGATCCAGGCCTTCGTGTTCGGCATGCTGGCCATGGTCTTTATGGCCCAGGCCACCCAAGCGCATCACTAATGCCGCCAAGACGGCTCGAAACCGCGCCCCCGGCCACGAGGTCGGGGGCGTTTCGCGTCGGCGCGTGTGCTATACTTCCTCAAAACCCAACGGAGGGTGCTTGAGCCAACCCGCTGCGTCTCAAGCTGACGAGTAACCGCCATGATGCTACCCGATTATCGTATTCAACATTCCGACTATTTGCGTCG
>JAADEP010000178.1 GCA_013153335.1 Chloroflexota bacterium | reverse complement strand
CCCCAGGCTGGTATACTTGGACGCGAGGGGGTAGGTATGACGTCGGAGACGCGTTGGGTGCTTGCGCCAGAGCCGCCGCCCGAGGTGGAGATCGCGCTGCAGCGCTTCCCTCCCTTGTGGCGGCGTTTGCTCTATGCCCGCGGTTTGACCAATTACGCGGCCGCCAAGGCCTTCCTCGAAGCGCATCCCCCGCCCACGGTGGAGGACCCCTTCGGGCTGCAGGATATGGAGGCCGCGGTCGACCGCCTCGCCTACGCGTTGCACCACCACGAGCCCATCGCGGTCTACGGCGATTACGACGTGGATGGCGTCACCGCAACCGCGTTGATGGTCCAGGTGCTCCAGGCCCTGGGCGGCAATGTCCGTCCCTACATCCCGAACCGATTCGACGAAGGGTATGGCGTCCACGCCGACGCCCTGCGACGACTATACGAAGATGGCGTCCGGCTGGTCCTGACCGTCGATTGCGGGATTCGCCCGCCAGAGCCCATAGCCCAGGCACAAGCCTGGGGCCTTGACGTGATCGTCACCGACCATCACACCCCAGGTCCGGAATTGCCCCCCGCGCGGGCAGTGGTCAACCCCAAACGGGCTGACGACCCCTATCCCGCCAAGGAGCTCGCGGGCGTCGGCGTCGCGTTCAAGCTTGCGCAAGCCCTGGTCCAGCGTCTGGCGCCCGAGCGCGCGGACGCGCTCCGCCAGTTCCTGGACCTGGTCGCGCTTGGCACGGTCGCGGACGTGGTTCCCCTCACGGGCGAGAACCGCTATTGGGTGCGCGCAGGGTTGCACCAATTGCGCCAACCCCAACGGCAAGGGTTGCGCGCGCTCATCGGCGTCGCGGGGCTCCAACCCGAGCGCATTCACGCGACCCACATTGGCTTCATCCTGGGCCCGCGGCTCAACGCTGCCGGGCGCCTGGACTCGGCCATGGCGGCCCTGCGTCTGCTGCTCACCGATGACCTCTGGGAGGCAGGGCAGCTCGCCCAGCAACTTGAGGCACAAAACCGAAGACGCCAATACCTCACCGACCAAATCGTGCGCGCGGCCGAGACCATGGCCGTGTCGGACCCCGACAACCCGCCCTGGCTGATTTTCGCGGCGCACCCTGACTTCAGCCTCGGCGTTGTGGGCCTGGCGGCCGCGCGCCTGGTCGAACGGTACCACCGGCCAACCCTCATCGCCCACCAAGAGGGCGAGCTCCTCCGTGGGTCAGGGCGCAGCATCCCCGGGCTGCACCTTACCCACGCGCTGGATCAATGCCGCGAATACCTCTTGCGCTACGGAGGGCACGCGGCCGCGGCCGGGTTCACCCTGGCTATCGACCGGCTGCCTGCGTTCCTCGAGTGCCTACAAGCCACCATCCGCCAAAAGCTGCAAGGCCAAGACCTTCGCCCAACCCTGCGTGCGGATGCGGAGGTCACCCTGGCCCAAATGACGCCCGAATTCCTGCACCAGCTGCGTTGGTTTGAACCGACCGGCATGGGCAACCCTCGCCCGCGCTTCATCGTGCGCGGCGCGCGGCTGCAGCAAGTACGCGCCATGGGCACCCGGGGGCAACACCTTCGCTTCTGGGTGGACGACGGCACAGCCCGGCGCAAAGCGGTCGCGTTTCGCCAAGGGCATTGGGCGCCCCACCTCGCCCCAGCCATGGATCTGCTTTTCACCCTTGAATGGGACACCTACAACGGCCAATACGATATCCAACTCAACGTACGGGATATGCGTCCGGCGCGGCCGCCCGAAACTCCTCCAGGAGGTCCATCATGAACGCGTCGGCTCGTGCCCGGTGGCCCTTGCTCGCGGGGGCGATCCTCGGGTTCACGTTTTTGCTCGGCATGGCCTGGGTCAACTTTGAAGCGCGCATGTTTTACCCGGCCGACATGTTCACACCGGGCCGCAAACGCAGCCGCTTGCGCTCGTTGCGCTGCCCCCTTGTCGTCGCCCGGGACGAAACCGCGGTCATCCGCTTCACCCTTTCGAACCCGCTACCCCGCCCCATCCGGCGGATCGCGCGCATCACGGTCGCGCATAAGCATGTGCTCTTGGTGGACCAAGAGCGCATTATCATCGACCTGGGACCCCACGAAAAACAGACCATCCAACGCGCCATTCCGCCCAGCCAAGGGGTTTATGGCGGTTGGATGCTGCTCGTAAGCGTGTACGTAGCCCGCACCCCGCCCTTAGACCCGAGCCTCAACGACTGCGGCACCCTGGTCTTGCCGATCCAAGGGGTGCCGGGATGGGTAATCGTGCTGCTCTGGAACGGGCTTGCCCTTGGGCTGATGCTTTGGGGATGGCGGCGCATCGACCCCGACACGCGCGGCTTCGCCACCCTGCTCGTGGGGATGTACCTCGTGGGGCTGATCGCGCTGGTTCTGTTTCGGGGCTGGGTCGTCGCCGCGAGCGTAGCGGCCTTGGCCCTCTTCGCGATGCTGCTCCAAGGCTTGCAACGCCTTGAGGGCGGGAACTCAATAACGTAGCGAGAATCTGAACGCGCGCCGTAGCATACAAAGCCCCGACAAAGGTGGGTCGTTTCGCTTGCCAAACGGGGCGGGTTCATGTTATTAACCTTGCTGTTCCCGAAATCTTGACAGGAGGCCGCCCATGATCACCCTGCCCCGTTATGTTTCGCTGACCGCAGGCCATGCCGAGGGTCTTGACGATCTGACCGCGTTTGACAACGCGCTGCACGACGCGGGCATTGCGGACCTGAACCTCATCAAGGTATCTTCCATCGTGCCCCAAGGCTCACGCGTGGTACCGATGCGCAGCTTTCCTGTGGGCAGCCTGGTGCCCACGGTGTACGCGCGGGCGTGCAGCGATCGCCCAGGCGAAACCGTCGTCGCTGCCGTGGGCATGGGGCTTAGCCCGGATGGACGTGGCGTTCTAATGGAGTATCACGGCGTCGGCACCGAGGCCGAAGCCGAGGCGATTGTGCGTCGTCGGGTTGAGGCCGCCTTCGCGATGCGCGGTCTGGAGCTACACGAATACCACGTGGTGGTCGCGGAGCACGTAGTCCGCAAATGCGGTTGCGCGGTCGCGGCCGCGGTCCTTTGGGGTGACGAGCTCGAAGAGCGCACCGACGATTGGCTCACCGAGCGCTGGACCCCTGACGCGCGCTTCGCGGTACGGGTGCGGGAGGCCATATTCTCCATGCGCTCCCGGTACCAACAAATTGACATTGTCGACACCTTTCAATTCGGTCGCATGCTGTGGTTGGATGGCACGGTACAGACCAGCGAGGCCGACCACTGGGCCTACCACGAAATGCTGGTCCACGTACCTATGTTCACCCACCCCAACCCCAAGCGCGTGCTCATCGTAGGCGGCGGCGATGGTGGCGCGCTCTATCACGTGCTTCAGCATCCGGTCGAAGAAGCGGTCATGGTAGAAATCGACCGCGAAGTCGTGCGAGCCGCCCGGAGCTACTTGACCGCGATCCACGGACGGGCCTTCGACGACCCGCGAGCGCGTCTGGTCTACGAAGATGCGTTCACCTACCTGGCCCAAACCCAACCCCGGTTTGACGTGGTGATCATGGACACCACCGATCCGGTAGGGCCGGCCATGCGGCTTTTTACCGAGGATTTCTACGCCCTGGTACGGCGCAATTTGGCCGACGATGGCATCGTCTCGGCTCAGAGCGGATCGCCCTGGATCCAGCCCGAAGTGGTGCAGCGGAATTGGTACGCGATGGAACCGCACTTCGCAAAACGTGCGCTGTACCTCGGCCACGTTCCCACCTATCCGGGTGGATTGTGGGCCTTCGCGCTGGCTACCCCGCAAGGCGAACTGTACCCACCGCTCAAAACCCTGCGCGCGCGGTTCGCTGCCCGAAAACTTCGGACGAATTACTACACGCCGCAAGGCCACGAAGCTGCCTTTGTGCTTCCGCCGTTTGTACAACGTCTGCTCGTTTAGCTGGCCCTGTGCAGAGGAGGTCGCCATGCCCCGGTACGATGACTATACGCCGCCTCGCCCCCTAAGCCCCCAGCATCCCGTAGGTCCGTTTGAGGGCACCGAGGCCTACTGGCGCGCTCGCGACCTCACCAAACCCCTCGCGCCCCAGGCGCAAATTATTGGCTTTCCTTATGAAGGGAAGGCCTCCTTTCGCCGCGGCGCGCACAAAGCCCCGGACTACATCCGCTACTTCTCCACCAGCCTGGAGACGTACAGCCCTCATCAGGACGTGGATCTAACCGATTACCTTGTGGTGGACCGCGGGAATTATCCCCTTCCCCCCGAACCCTTGCCCCAAAGCCTTGATGCCATTCGCGCGGACATTCAACAGCGCAAACGCCGCGCGTACTTCACCCTGTTCCTGGGCGGCGATCATACCTCGACCCTGGCCTTTCTCGGCCCGGACGAAGTGGCCAGTGCAGCGTTTTATGTGCTGGTTCTGGACGCGCACACCGACTTGCGAGACCACTACGAAGGCGATCCTTACTCCCACGCGGCCTGGGCGCGGCGGGCTTTGGAGTGGCTCGGCCCCGATCGCTTGCGCATCGCGGGCGTCCGCTCGGGGACGCGCGCGGAGTTCACCCTGGGCCACAACCTCGGGCTGTTCCTCGATTCGCCCGAAGCCGTGGTGCAGTGGATTCAGAACCTCCCACGCGGCGCAGGGCTGCACCTCTCCCTCGACATCGACGTGCTCGACCTGGGCCTGGTGCCCGGCACGGGCAACCCCGAACCCTTGGGTTGGCAGCTGCGCGACCTGTGCACTGTCTTCCGAGCCCTCCGCGAACATCCCGTAACCGTACGCTCGGCCGATGTGGTGGAGTATAGCCCGCCGTATGACGCGAGCGGCAGTACGGGCATCCTAACCGCCTGGCTTGTGCGCGAAATGTTGTTGGCCTTTATGCCCATGAGCGCGGAATAGCCCAACCATCCTCGGCACTAGCGACACAAAGCCCTAAACGCGCACCGGCCCCGTCTCGAGGACGGGGCCGGCACGCGTGGCACGGTGGTGGGTGGCAAACTTATACCGCGGCCGGAGAAACATCTTGCGGTCGCCACGCCGGGATAGGGCGCCGGTCGAGCCCCCGGCGCCGGTGCACGCGGGAACCTTGCAGATCCCACATCAGGGGTACCACCACAGGAGGGAGCGCCAGACCCAACAAACGCGTGACCTTGCGGGCGAAGCCCTTCGGATCGCCGGTGGTGAAATAGCGCGTCCCGCGGCGAAAACCCGGCGCGAAGCGAACCCGTCCCGTCTTGCGCAGTGCGTGTTCCACCTGCTGCGCGACCCGCGGGGCCGAGTCCACCACAACACCCCGAGCGCCGATCCGCTTGCGCAGCACGGGCGCGACAAAGGAATAATGCGAACAACCCAAAACAAAGGTATCCACCCGCTGCTCCAACATAGGCTGCACCGCGCGCTCGAGGATCGCTTCAACCTCCGGCCCATCCACCACACCTGCCTCGACTTGCTCAACCAAACCCGGGCACGATGCAGACAAAATGCGCAAACAACGGGAATAACGGCGGACCATATGCTGATAACGGGTACTGTGCAACATCGTCTCCGGGGCCAACACGCCAACCACACCGCTCTGCGTAGCCAAGAGCGCGGGGCGAAGCGCGGGTTCCACGCCCACAATAGGTACCCCCGGGAAGCGGGTTCGCAAAGCCTCCAGCGCGAGTGCGCTGGCCACGTGGCTGGCGACCACCACCAATTTGGCCCCACGCTCGATCAAGAATCGCGTCAGGCCCGCGGCCCACTCCACCACCGCTTGTTCCTCGTGCGCCGAAGTCGGGAAATGCTCCTGGTCAGCGACGTACCAAAGCGGCTCAAAGGGCAAGGTCTCTTGCAGCGCGCGCAGGACCGGCAAGCCTCCGATCCCCCTGGCCAAAACCCCGATGAAACCTTCACGCATGGGACCCTCCTCCCTACGGGCTAACCCTCCGGTGTGAC
>JAADEP010000192.1 GCA_013153335.1 Chloroflexota bacterium | reverse complement strand
AAGCTCTGCCTGCTCGACAACCTCGGCCTGCAAGCGGCCAATCCGCACGTGCAGCTCGGGCTTTCGCTGGCCTTGCGTCTTGGCGTCGGGGGTTTGCTCATCGCCGCGTTGTGCGCCCGTTTAGGTTGCCGCTTGCGGACTTTCCTCACGGGTTTTTGGGCTTCATCCTTGCTTATTGCCGCGATGCTCACCGGGCTAGGCCCGAAACTTCCCCTCTGCGAAGCGGACATCCTGGTGCAACACGAGCGGGCCGGGGCGGTGCTTCGCGCGTGGGTACCGGATGGTGCGCGGGTCTATTGGGCTGCGTACGATGCCACTCTTCTGCTCTACGGCCCGGAGGTAGAGATCGCGCCCCAGCAACTCAACTTGAGCTACAACCGTTACCTCGACGGCGATCCGGAAATGCTGCGCCGATGGGGCTACTGGAACACGACCTTGGACGAAGCTTGGCTGCGAACCGCGGACGTGGCCCTGCTCGACCGCCGTACGCACACGAGCGAAGGCTGGGCCGAACGTCTACGCGCACGCGGCTATCGGTTTCGAGGCTGGCTGCCCAGCTTGGCGCCGTGCCAACCCCTCCGCGGGGACGTGGCTGTATGGCTCCGCGGTGAGACCGGGGCTACCGAGGCCTCCTGGTTCGGAACGTTCGCGCTCCTCGCGGAGAGAAGTGAATCCGACGCGCAACCCATGCCCTGAGCGCGAGATCCCTCGCGGCTAGGCAGAGCCGAAGGCACGAGGCTTCGGTTCCCGCCGAACCAGCACACAAAAGCCGCGCGTCCAGGCAGGTCATGGTATACTGATGCAGGCCAGAGATATTTTCCAGGAGGCACCTATGGACCGTGCCGAGACATCCCCGGTGTTGGTGTGGGGATTACGTTGGTTTCTGGCGTGGCTCGCGGCCGGTATCGCCCTGGTATGGCCGGGCTGGCCGTGGTGGATCTTGATCGCGCTGACGCTGCTCGCGGAGCCCTTGGCCTGGGCCTATCGCGGGGGCGAAGCCTCAGATAAAGGGATCACCCGGACAACGGCCATTGCGGGCGCGGCCGCGCTCTGGCTCGCGTCCTTGGGCGGGGGCGCGGTTTTGGGATTCTTCGCTCCCCAAGCCTTGCCCCTGCCGTGGAGCGTGCGCATCGGCTGGTGGGTCTTGGCCCTGGTCGGTGGATGGCTCATCGCGCAAGGCGAGCCGGGCCAAGCGAAATGGACGGCCGGCGTGGTGGCCTTGAGTGCGGCCGTATTCGGCAGCGCGTTCTTCGCGGGCGCGGCATTAGGTCAGGGTTCTTGGGCCGTCTTTTGGGCCGCGCTACACGGCTCCATCCTGGCTTTCCTCTGGGCCTGGGCCGTGAGCGCCGCGACGTGGAGCGCGCAACAGCGCCCAGTTTTGTCGCAACCGTGGATGCTGGCCGTGCTCTTTTTCGTGGCCACCCTCGGGCTGGCGGGCTTTGCCTTCACGGGTTCCACCCCCTTGCTCGCGGCCGCGAACCTGCCGGGGGCAGCACAACCCACACCTTCGCCCTACCCGGAGCTCGCGCGCACATTGACCGCCATCGCCCAGGGTGAGGGGCAAGAAGCGACTACCCCAGCGCCGAGCCCGACGCCGGCGCCGAGCGAGACCCCCTCGCCCACCCCAAGCCCGAGCCCGCCGCCCGCGACGCCCACCGAGACCGCGACCCCAACGCCTTTGTTCGCGAATTGGCCCACACCTACGCCTTTGCCCACGTGGCCCCCGCCGCCGGTACAAACCGGGTACGGCGTTGTCAAAGCGCCCGAAGCCTGGGGCGGTGCCGCGATTCGGATGGAGCCTGGACTGAAATACGACGTCATCCGCTATGTGCCCAACGGCACCCTGCTCAAGGTCATCAAATATCGCGTGGTTCCTCCCCAGGTTTGGCTCAAAGTGCGGGATCTACAAGAAACGTGGGAAGGCTGGATCTTGAGCGACCTGGTACAAGTCGCCACCCCCGCGCCGTAACCTGCGCGAACACATCCGCCCCCGGGCCGGTTTCTTCCCCGGCCCGGGGGTTTTGGGTTGGGTTTTCATTCTGGGATCGCCAGGAGGGCAAACACGATACAAGGCCCGGCCCCGAAGCCGCCATGCCAGCCCGGTCAGCGCGGTTGGCTTCCTTTGCTACCAATTTCCAGCGTGGGCTTTGACAAAGAGAACGCTCTTGGTGACGCGCCAGAGCTCATCCGCCTCAAATAACCTTCGCGCCCGGCTCGTTTCTCCCAACCCATCCGAAGACTACACGCACAAACGCCTGCTCATCCCCGGAAAGCCCCGCTCGAGGGCGAGGATTTTCGGCATCCTCAAACCCAATGGGGCAGGTACGGATGGCCGCGGGTTCGGCCTATTTTGCTCCACGATCGTAAGAAGCGTACGGCGTCAAGCTCCCTAAGCACCCTCTGCGCTCGCAGCTCGTCCGGCGCAAGGCCTAATCTCCTAAGCGCAGGTCATACAACCAATCCCATTCCGCCCGATACCATTCGACGAGACGGGCAACCCCCTCTTCCAGCGATACACGCGGCTCCCAACCCAAAAGATGCCGCGCTTTGGCGATCGAGGCCCAGGTATGCGGCATGTCAGCCGGATGGCGCTCTTGAAACTCCAATTGGGCCTTGCGACCGCACGCCTGCTCGATCAACCGAACCAAGTCTAGAAGCGGACGCGGCGCGTCGTTCCCCAGGTTGATGATCTCATAGCCGGCCTCAAGTTGCAGCGCAGCCAAGGTGCCCCGGGCAATGTCGTCAATGTACGTGAAATCCCGTTGCTGGGTCCCATCCCCAAAGATGCGTACCGGCTGTCCTTTGCAAATCCACTTGGTGAAGCGCAAGGGGCTCATGTCTGGACGCCCCGCGGGCCCATAAACCGTAAAATAACGCAGCACGGTCACGTCGATGTCGTAAAGGTGATGGTAAGAGTAAGCGGTGACTTCCGCACTTTTCTTGCTCGCAGCATAAGGCGACAGCGGGGTATCGGTCGCGGCATCCTCGCGAAACGGCGGCGGTGTGCCTGCATAAACGCTCGAGGTCGACGCGAGCACGAACTTGGGCACCTGGTTCTGGCGCGCGAACTCCAACATATTCACCGTGCCGGTGACATTGGTGCGATAATACACCCACGGATTGCGCAGGCTCATCCGGACCCCGGCCCGCGCGGCCAGGTGCACGATCGCGTCGTACCGCCCAAAGCGCCGCAGATCCTGCACCGCGTCCCAATCGGCCACATCCATCTGCAAAAACCGAAACGCGCGGTGAAGCTGGAGCTGTCGCAAACGATAGGCTTTCAAGCGCACGTCGTACGAAGCGTTCAGATCATCCACGCCCAAGACATGATGCCCCGCGTCCAAAAGCATTTGCGCGACCCGAGACGCGATGAAGCCGGCAACGCCGGTGACCAAATAATGAGCCATTAGTCTCCCTCCTGGGATGCCGCTTCCGAATCCGGCGCGTCGTCCGGCAAAATGCCCCATTCTCGCAAAGCCTTCCCCAAGGCGCGGTAATCCTCCTCCATGACCGCGCGCAAGGGCGGTCGATACAACGCGACGGCCGGATGGTACATGGGCACAATCCAGCGCTTGCCGCGGCGAAAAGGCCGACCGTGCACCTGGCTAATTTTCGCACCGGGCAAGAAATATTGCATGGAAAAGCGCCCCAACGTCACGATGACATCCGGGTCGATGGCGAGGATCTGCTGGCGCAAGTAGGGCTGACACGCCTGCAACTCTTCGGGTTTGGGGTCCCGATTTTTGGGCGGACGGCATTTGATAATGTTAGTGATGAAAACTTGGTCTCGACGCAGGCCAGCCAAAGCCAGTAGCTCGTCCAACACCCGACCCGCGGCCCCCACAAAAGGCCGGCCAGAGCGATCCTCGTAATAGCCCGGCGCCTCTCCTACTAACATGACCCGGGCATCTTCCGGCCCCTCGCCCGGGACCGGGTTGCGCCGCGTCTGGTGTAAAGGGCACCGGGTGCAGGAACGGATCGCTTCGGCAATCTCGGCTAACGAAAGGGTCTCGGTCATGGCAACGCTTATCCTCCGTTGGATGCACGGCACGGACGACGCATCAACAGCGCGTCGGTTGGGCCGCGCGGGGTGTAATAATACCCCCGCCGCCGGCCCGTGACCTGAAAGCCCAGGCTGTGATACAGCGCGAGCGCGGCTTGATTGTCAGCCCGTACTTCGAGGTCAACCTGCCGCGCACCCTGCGCGCAGGCCTCGCGCAAGGCGCGGTCCATCAACGCCCGGGCCAAACCGCGGCGCCGATGGTCAGGGGCGACCGCAACGGTCGCGATTTCCGCCTGGTCCGCCACCAGCCAAAGTACCAGAAAGCCCACCACTTCGCCCGTAGTTGTATCTTCCACCACCCAGGCGCGAGCCAACGGGCGGTGCAACTCGGTCACAAAATGTTCTCGGGTCCATGGCAGGTCGAACACCGCCTGGCTCAACCCAGATGCGGCCTCAGCGTCTTCAGGCCGCATCCACCGAATCCGATACCCAGGCAGCTGCGCGGATCCTGGGGCCATTTCTCGCTCCTACGCGGGGATCGCGGATTGGGTAGTCATGTAGAACGGAACCAAAGTTTCAGCCGCGTCCACGTGCCCGCGCTGAAAGCGTTCCCAAGCCAGCTCCGCGAGCAGCCCGGGCCGCCGCGTGCATTGGGCCGGCGAACCAAGGCGCACATGGGGATTCTCGGCCAAGGTCGCGCGCTCCTCCGCGGTGAACTCGCCGCACACGCGCGTGGGTTCTCGAATTTCCGAGGCCAACAGGGCTGCGGTATAGAGCTCGGGCCGGCTCTCCGCGCGCCACTGGTTCCCCCGAACGCGATACCAGCTCGCGGCCAGACGACCGCGACCAATGGGCAGTGCGGCCACCAGGGGCACACCCGGCTCGGGCGGAACCGCGGCCGCGAAGATATCCAGGGTGAAGATGCCAACCAAGGGCAACCGCAATGCCAGGGCCATCCCCTTGGCCAGGGCCACGCCGGTACGCAAGCCGGTAAACGCGCCCGGTCCAATGGCCACCGCGATGGCCTGCAAGGCTTGGGGAGCTACTGAAGCCTGACGCAAAGCCCACTGCACTTGGGGGGCCAGGTCCGCGGTATGCCGCCTTGGGGCAGGCCAAACCACTTCCACCAGAACCCGATGACCGTCGTAAAGGGCTACCCCAGTTTGGGAGGAGGAAGTATCGATCGCCAGCAACATGGGCACCTCGCAGGTCCTACGTCCCTACGGTGCTTTGATGCAAACGGCGCAACAGTCGGATGCTCTCCGGGCCGCGCGCTTCAAAGAGCAGATGGCGCTTCCACTCATCGAGCCAAGTCAGATGGATGTCCAACCGATCCGGCGGCAGCACGTCCGCGATACGGTCGGCCCACTCCACCACCAAAGGTCCTGCGTCCCAAGCCGAGGGCAGGTCGAGCTCCCAGGCTTCTTGGGGCGACTGCAGGCGGTACGCGTCCAAATGGAACAGCTGCTGCCCATCAGGGCGTCGATACACATTCAGCAGGATGAACGTTGGGCTGGTCACTGGGTCCAACGCACCCCAACCCGCTGCAATGCCCTGGACCAACGTCGTCTTCCCAGTACCCAAATCGCCGATCAAACCGACCACCATGCCCGGTCTGAGCAACGCGCCCAAACGCATCCCTAAACGGCGGGTTTGGTCGGGGGAATGGGTGAAAAACTCAAACGTATTGGGCCGCAGAATGGGCACGTATCGTTTCCCTCCGCGGGTGAGGTTGTTATGGAAAGTATAGCACAGAAGTCGCCCCTAGCCGCGAAGCGATAAGGTGACAGCAGGGCCTGGACTTTGGCTTTTTCGGGATAATAGCAAAGGCCTCCTGGAGGGCCAGGAGGGCAAAAAGGGGCTCAAAAGACGGGCATGTCGGGGGTGCGGAGCCTATAACCGTGCCATTCCCAGGGC
>JAADEP010000131.1 GCA_013153335.1 Chloroflexota bacterium | reverse complement strand
TGGAACGCGTCCCCTTCGACCCAGGTCACGCGCTCCGGGTCGAGCCGGTTGAGCTGCACGTTCGCTTTGGCTTGGGCCAAAGCCGTCGCGGAGACGTCCACCGTGGTAACGTGCCGCGCGCCTCCGACCAACGCGTTGACCGTGAACCCGCCGGTATACGCGAAGACATCCAGCACGTCGCGCCCCTTGGCCAGGCGGCGGACCCACGCACGGTTGAGCCGTTGATCCAAATAAAAGCCGGTTTTGTGCCCGGTGCGCACATCAACGCCGAATTGAACGCCGCCTTCCCGGATAAATACCGGGTTGGGTGGCTCCTCGGTGCCGAGCAGCGGACCGCGGCGCGGGCGAAGTCCTTCCAGCTCGCGAACGGCCACATCCGAGCGCTCGTAATAGTAGGTCGCGGGGAGGAGCTCCCGGACCGCGTCGAGCAAAGCTGCGCGCCAGAATTCCGCGCCCGCGCTGAGGAACTGCAGCACCACCACGTCCGCGTAGCGGTCCACGATGAAGCCGGGCAGGCCGTCAGATTCCGCGAAGACAGCTCGATAAGCCGTGTCCTCGCGCGGCACGATGGCGCGACGCAGGGCAAGGGCCTGCTGCATTCGTCGGCGGAACAGCTCCGGGCCAACCGGCTCATCTTCGCGGAAGGTCCACACCCGAGCCCGGATTTGCGATTTGGGGCTATAGGCCGCGCGCGCCAAAAAGCGGCCTTGGTGGTCGACCACGGTGACCGTCTCGCCCGGCCCCGGGTGGCCACGGACCTTCGCGACCGCGCCCGAGAAGACCCACGGATGTCGGCGCAACAGGGCCTTTTCCCGCCCTGGTTTTAGAATGAGCGTGGCCATGGGCTGGACCTCCTCGTTCAGGTATTTTCAGGGGCCGAAGGCGTTTGCGGAGGTGGGTCAGCTATGGGGGATGGGCGGTTGCGATGGCGCAGCCACCAGGCCCACCACACGCTCGCGCTGCCCACGCCTCCTACGATAGCGAGCCAGAAGACCCCCGTGGGCCAACGGGGATACATCCAACCGGCCAGAGCTGCGGCCAGGGCCGTGCTCAATCCCATGGTGGTTTCGAGCAGCCCATACGCCAACCCCTGGCTTTGGGGCGGCACGAACGCTCGCGTTTGCGCGATCACGAGCGAGCGCGCGGGGCGAAGCGCGCCGAATAAGAAATATGCAGCGAGATAGAGCGAAGGCGTCGTGAGGAAAAGGATTGTGGCTGACGCCAGGGCTTGGGCGAGCAAGGTCAATCCCAGTCCGAGCCCCGCGGGCCAACGTCCAATGGTCAGACCGATGAGGGTCGAGCCCAACGCATAGGCCGAGCCGAGCTCGCCGATCTGTTGGACATCCAGACCGCGGTAATCTTTGAGGAACTTGGGCAGGAGGGGATGGGGTAGGTCTACCAGGAAGAGCGCGAGGGCCACGAAGGCCGCGAAGGCGAGCAGGCCTTTGGGCAGGGTACGCGGTCGTGGGGCCGTTTGTGCGCGAGGGCGGGTTTCTTCGCGCACGTGCGCGCGTACCTGAAGGATGGCCAGGGTCGAGAGCGTGAATAGGCCAGCCGCGCCGCGATACACCATGGGGAGCCCCCATCGGGCGGCCAGGCGCGCGCCGAGCCAAGGGCCGAAGATCATGCCGAGGTTGAACAGGGCCGAAAGGGTGGTCAGGACCCGGGCGACGGTCCAGCGCCCGCGCGCGGCGGTGAGGTAGGTGTTCATGGGAACCATGACGAACATCGAGGTTGCGTATAACCACAAGCCCAAGACGAACCACGAGAGTTGGTTCGCGAGGGCCATCACCCAGCCGCCCAGGGTGCCGACCGCCCATCCGGCCCACATCAAAGGCCGTGGGTCCCAACGATCCACAAGCCATCCGATGGGCAAGTGGCTCACGGTCATCAAAAGCCCTGCGAAGCCCAAAATGCGCCCCATGCTTTCGGGCGACGCGCCAAGGCGTTCCATATAGAGGGGTTGAAAGTGGTAAAACAGGCCTTCCCCCAAGCCCCAGAGGAACAGCGCCAGCGCGGCCCAACGCAGATCACGGTTCATGGGTTTGATCCTGGGCGGAGGTTCGAGCGCGCGTCACGCGGTTCAAAAACGCCAGAACCCGCCGCGCGACTTCGTGCCGGGTCGGGCCTAAGGTGAGGACGTGGCGCCGGGTAGGGAGAACTTCGGTCTCGACCGGGCCCGCGATGCGTTGGGCATACGCCTTCTGGTGCTGCAGGGGAACAACCGGATCCCCCTGCGCGTAAAGCAAGAGGGTTGGGATATGGATATGCGGGAGGCGGTAGTGCAAATCGTGCAACAAGGCTGAGAGCTCCGCGAGCCCCCGAAAAGGATAGGCGGAATAGGTCCAATGCGCCTCTTCCCATTGGCTCGGGTCGTCGGGGAAGGGAACCCAGTCGGTTTTGGGCCATTGGATCCAGGGCAGCCAGCGCCAGAGCCAATGGAGCGCAAAGTGGCGCAGGGTGTACGGCGCGGCGATCGCGACCGTCGCGGCCAGAGGGAGCCGCGACGCGAGGTGTAACGCCAGCGCGCCGCCCATGGAGAGCCCCACCGCGGCCAAAGGGCGATACCCCGCGCGGGTGAGCGTGTGCCACGCGTCTTCGGCCGCGAAGGCCCAATCTCGCCAGCGGGTGCGCATCAAATCGGCTAGGCAGGTGCCATGACCGGGCAGTCGGGGCACATAGGCTGTCCAACCCGCGCCGGCCAAAGCCCGGGCCAAAACGTGCATTTCTTGGGGGGAGGCCGTAAAGCCATGCAAAAGGATCACCGCGCGTTCGCCCGCGCGGTGCAGGATCGGGCGCGTTGCCGGGTGCAGCCAACTTCCGTCGTTCATCACCCGGAATTATAGCAGCCTTTCTGCTCGCTATACGAGGCGCTTAGCTCGAAGCCGGGGAAGGCTGAAGTACAGGGCGAAACTTATAGCCGTATAGGATGATGCCCCGTGCTTCCCGGTCGGTCCGCAAACGCCGCGTGACCATTTCGACCGGCATGCCCGGGTAGGGCATCTCATCGCCCAGGTCGGTCAATTGCGCGGTGAGCATCGGTCCTTCTTCAAGACGAATGAGCGCGATGACATAAGGCGCTTGCTCGGTGTATCCTTCCGGCGCCTGCGTGACGACCGTGAACGAGACCACTTCCCCCCGGCCCGAAAAGGTGTACGTGGTCTTGGCCTCGGCTTGGCATACTGGGCACACGTCCCGCGGGGGGAACAGCTTGGCTCCGCACTGTGGGCAGACCTCGCCCTCGAGCCGATAACGTTGCCGGCGCAAACGCCAATGGCGTGCGACTTCCATCGTGCACCTCCTTACGTCACATTCCTCGCGGATTATAGCCCTGCCAAGGCTCTCAAAAACTCTCAAGTTCAGCTTTGCCCGTTGACCCCAAGGCGCGCATTTGGAACGCGCGGCCAACCCGGGTACAATCCAACCGAAGATGTTTGACCTTTAGGAGGTGGCCATGACCGCGTGGAATCCCCGGGCCATTCAGGGGCTCATTTTAGATATGGACGGCGTGTTATGGCGAGGCGGCCAGCCGCTCGGCCCACTGCCCGAGTGGTTCGCTCGGATGCGCGCGTTGGGCCTGCGCTGGGTCTTTGTAACCAATAATGCGACCCGCTCTCCGCGCGCATATGTGGAACGTTTGCGCGGTTTGGGCGTGCCCGCCCGGGAGGAGCAGATCATCAACTCGGCCATGGCCGCGGCCGCGCTGCTAAAAACCCGTTGGCCGCAAGCCGAGGCGCGCGTGTTGACGTTGGGCGAAGGCGGATTGGATGAGGTGCTCTCGCAGGCCGGATTTTCGATCACTCACGAGCCGCCTGCGGACGTGGTTGTGGCCGCGTTGGACCGCCAATGTACGTATGAGAAATTGGCCCGGGCTGCGCGCGCGGTGCATCAAGGCGCGTGGCTGGTCGGTACCAATCCTGACCGAACGTATCCGGTGCCCGAAGGCCTGGCCCCGGGCGCGGGCGCGTTGTTGGCCGCGCTCGAGGCCGCGACCGACGCCCAGGCGACCATCGCGGGCAAGCCTGAACCCTGGCCGTTTCGCTTAGCCTTGCAGCGCCTGGGCTTGCCTCCCGAGCGCGTACTGGCCGTGGGGGATCGCCTCGAGACGGACATTTTGGGCGCCCAACGGCTGGGTATTCCGACCGCGTTGGTGCTGAGCGGAGTCACGACCCGTGAGCAGGCCTTGGCTTGGGAACCGCCGCCCAATTGGATGGGCGAGGACTTGGGGCGCCTGTTGGCTTATCTCGAGATGGTTTGTCGCGGGCCGCGCGCGTTGGCGCCGGATGCAG
Source organism: Chloroflexota bacterium (assembly GCA_013153335.1). Taxonomy (GTDB): domain Bacteria; phylum Chloroflexota; class Anaerolineae; order Anaerolineales; family DRMV01; genus JAADEN01. Next base: position 1,660 of record JAADEP010000131.1, on the reverse strand, counting down.
GCGACGGGGGCGAAGGCGGGCCTTGACCCGTGCTGTTGGTCGGTTTGTTGAGCCTGGGGCTTAGGTCAAGGGCATGGCTACACCCAAGCCGAGCCAAAATCCCAAGGTCAGCAGCAGCCCGGTGAGGAGATACATCCCCGCGAGCACGAGGACTTTTTGCCAGGGTTTGAGCCGTTGCCACCACGACCACGGCAAGAGGTGTGGTTCTTGCCCGAGCACTCGGTCACGCAGTCGGCCCAATTCGAGGCCATCCACCAGACGAAGTTGCACCGGACTGCTGCGGGCAGTTTCGTAGGCCGCATCGGTGAAGGTGCTGGTCGTGACAAACACGCCCATGTCGACGCGCGCGTTGACCAAAGCGCCGATGAACTCACGAATGTGGTGCGCCGCGATGGGTTTGGCGTAACGCTTGCATTGCACCCCAATACGCTGGCCGTGGGCATCCCAAAGCCAGATGTCAATGCCCTTGTCCGCGCTCTTTCGGGTCAAGCGTACCTTGTAGCCCAGACGCCGAAAAATTTCGGCCACGGCTTGTTCGAATTCAAAGGGGCCGTAGTCCGTATAGAGGGATTCGCGAGCCAAAAAGGCCTGACGCCGCACCCGCCACGCGTATCCGACCAGAAGAAGCGCGAAGAGCAGGCCCGCGAGACCAAAGCCCAACAAAGGTGCCAGGACCTCGGGATGCTGTCGGAGCCACTGTCCGAACGGCCACAAACCAAGCAACAAGAGAAAGATGAGCAGCCCTACCAGGGTCCGTCGATTCATCATGGCGCACCTGAAGGCTCGCTGGCCAGCTTTTCACCCCCAGCGGAAGTATACCCTGCTTTGCGGCACTTTTGATGCATACGATGCCCCGCGCGGCCAATCTATTACGGCCCTCGGGGAGGCTGACCTACCCTTCGATATCCGAAGGCGCGGCCTGCGACGCGTATCAGGACGTGTGTTCACCACTCCACGTGGCGTGCTCACCATCACCGTATATCCCGAGCGGGATGCCCTCTCTGGCCAGGTCATCCCCACGGGGCGGGTGTACGTGTATACTAAGCCCAACAGTCCCGTGTCGCGGATCCGTCCATCACCTGAGCCACAACTATCCACCCCGGAAGCACCGACCGAAGTCGGGCGGAGACGCGGCAAAGAAGGAGGAGGCAAGGGATGCGTCCCACGATTCAGCTGCCGGAACGAATCGAACTGGAGCGGCTCGTGCTCGTCAAGCCGCAGTTCGCGCACGCGGACGCGTTGTTTGGGTGGACTTCAGACCCGGAGGTGACGCGCTATCTCAGTTTCCGACCGCACCAAAGCATCGACGAAAGCCGCCGGCTTCTCTGCCGCTGGATTCAGGCCTGGGAGGAGAGTGAAGGACGGCTTACGCCTGGCCGCGCGCTGGTGTATTTGATCGAAATGGACGCCACCGCGGTCGGGAGCCTTTCGGTGTACGCGGCCCGCTACGGCTATGAGCTCGCGTACGCGCTCGCGCGCAGCCATTGGGGGAAGGGCATAATGCCCCACGCAGTACGCGGCCTGACCGAATGGCTGCTCGCGCACGGCGCGGGGCGCGTCTTCGCCACCGCGCACGTAGCGAACCGGCCCAGCCACCGCGTGCTCGAAAAAGCCGGCTTCGTGCGGGAAGGGCGTCTGCAGAAGTACTTCTACTTCCCCA
>JAADEP010000151.1 GCA_013153335.1 Chloroflexota bacterium | reverse complement strand
CGGCGGAACCCGCCTCACCCCGCGGGCGGCTAAACCCGCCCGCTATCCTCGCCGTCTACCATGCGTTCCCGTGCGTTGGGCCGGATGTTCGCGCACAATTTTATGCTAGCCGCGGGCTTCCAGCCCGCGGCGCCTGCGGCACGCGAGCGCGGCCATAGCCACGGGGTGCGGGGATTCGCGGACGGCGGTACCCGCGCTTGACCCGCGGGCGGCTGAACCCGCCCGCTAGAAATTCCCCACCGCACGCCGCGCGTTGGGCCGAATAATTCGCACGTAATTTTATACCAACTAGCTGCGGGCTTCCAGCTCGCGGCGGCACTCAACGGCGACAGCCTTCTTCGCTTCCCCGCGCCGCTTGGCATGTCTACAACCTTTGCGTGCACCCGCGCGAAACCCCGCAGCTTATTTCGCCTTGGCCTTGCGAGTGCGGCCCACGCGCATGCCAAACAAGAGCCACAGCCCAAAGCCAGACAGGTTGGGCCAAAAACGTTCGGCGGACCAAAAGACGTCATGAAACATATGCCACGCGTAAAACGCGATCAAAAAATACCACGTCAACGCCTGGCAAAACCAACGGCGCAGCAGGGTCACGATCAGCAACACCCCGTTCCCAAGGATGCTTAAAACCAGCGACAACCCAAAAAACCAGCTCAGGGAGTACCAAGACTTGAGTTCCGAGAGCAGGCCCCAGCTCAAGCCTAAGCCCAAAAGTTCAACAGCCTGGTAAATGTTCCAGGCCCCTACGCCTAGGGGCCAGAGGAACGCGTTGGACCACTTGGGGGTACGACGCCCAAGCCAGCGCTGGAGCTTGCGGTTCCGGTCGGGGTTGCGCGCGGCGAGCCACAAACCAGCTGGCAGTATAAAGGCCCCGGTCTCCACGCCCCAGGGCGGAAGACCGAGCAAGCCCATCTCGAGGAGCGCTTCCGCGACGAGCACGGCCCAACCGAGCCGCTCGAGCCAACGTTGGCGTTGCCAGCGCCCCAAGAACAGCGCGGTCCCGCCCCAAACAAGGGCCAAAGCCGGAATTGCAACCATAAAGGGAGGATCCCCGCGGTACTCGACCAAGAGCCAGAAGCCATCAGCCAAGCCGAGGGCCAGGGCATACGCGGCGCTCAAAAAGACCAGGCAGCGCATTTTTCCTCCTACGGGCCGCGGCGCGCGAGAGTTTGCACACCCGCGCCAGGGCTTTGGGCTTCAGCGTCTTCTGCGTAACCGGGCCATTGCTTGCGCGGCACGCGTTTTGAAGAATCCCGCTGCCCCCACGCCGGGGTGTGCCGCGCGGCTCACGACGACGGCCCAGGGTTGCGAAAGCCCCGCGAGCGAGGGATGTCGCGCGAGGCGGGTTTGCGCCCGGCCCCGGCCGCACCTGGGCCTCGCTTCTGCCCCCCCGACGCCGAGGACGCGGGCTCGCGCGCGTCGCCCGACGAAGACGACGGTTTCCCGCCCCGGGCAGCAGGCCTGCCCTTGCCATCGGGCGGTCGCCCCTTGCGCTGCCACTTGACCTGATACAGCCGCTCGTCCGCGACTTTCAAGAGCTCGTCGGGGGTCTTGCCGTCGTCCGGATAGACCGCGTACCCACTCGAGAGCCGGATGCGTAACCCCGGCGGGAGGTCGGACGCGGGCTCGTTATAGAGGATGTTCTGCACGCGCGCCATCACGGCTTGCGCTTCTTCGCGATCCAGGCCGGGCAACACCAAGACGAATTCGTCGCCGCCATACCGCGCGACAAAACCGCCCACGGACTGCGCGGCCTCGGTCAACACCGAAGCCACCCGGCGCAACACCGCGTCGCCAACCGCGTGGCCATACGTGTCGTTGATGCGCTTGAAATCGTCCACATCCATCATGAACACCACGATCTTCGAGCCCTCGCGCTCGGCCTGTTGCAAGGCCTCGACCATGCGTTGGGCCAAAGGCCGTCGGTTCAACGTATGGGTCATGGGATCGGTCTCGGCCTCTTCGCGCAAATGCTCGATCAGCAAGGTGTTCGAAAGCGCGCTGGCCACATGCGACGCCCACAAGCGCAAGACCACCAGTTCCTCTTTGCGGAACGTGCGCGGCTTATCCCAGTAGAGGATGAGGCCGCCAATGGGCCCTTGAAACGTGCTCAAGGGCAACACCGCGTACGAACGAAAGCCCTCCCGGCGGATCGCTTGCACGAACGCGGGCTCTTGCAAAGCCATCTGCTCAGTATCGGAGATGATGTAGGGCTCCTGAGAGCTGATCACCCGAATACCGGGCAGGCTCAGGAACGAGCGCTTGACGTAATTCAAATACTGGTCCGAAAGGCCGTGGGCATGCCAGATATCCAAGCGCTGCCGTTTGGGGTCCAGCACATAGAGCGCGCCGCGCTCCGCGCCCAGCATCTCACGCCCCCCCTCGACCGCGAGCCGGGCCAATTGCTCCCGGTCGAGCGCGCTGGCCAGCTCGGCCGAGAGCCGGCCCAGGTGCTCAAGCAGCGCGCGGTCGTCTTCCAGCTGGGTCTCAGAGACCGCGCGGGCCAAAATCAAGCCGACCACGTCCATCACGTCGCGCATATGGGATTGCCATAGCGGCTGGCGAAAGAGCGGATTGGGCTCGGGCGAGAGGAAGACAGCCAAGCCCAAATAGGTCCCTTTGCGCGCGGTGCGGAGGGGATAGAAGCGCACATCACTGCCCGAAGGGAAGGGCCACGCGTGGCTCACGACCGACAGGGGCAAGTCTTGCGGTGTCAAAGGCCGCGCGGTATGGGGCGTGCAGCGGTCGCACTCCCGGGCTAGGCGCTGCAACTCGCGGCCGTTGATCTCCTGGGGCGTGACCGAGACCCGACCGCCTTCGTACGCGGCCATGGCCACCGGGGTGTCGCGGCTTTCATCCCACACCACCAGATACACCCGGGGGATGCCGCTCAGCGCGGCCAAATCCTGCACCAGCCCCCGCACCATTTCACCCAAATGCTCTTGATTCAGGCTGCGATGCACAAGCTGCCGCAAATGAGCCAACAACCCACGTTCCCACGCGGTCTCTTGATAGGCTTGCTGCAGCCGTTCGGTCAAGAGCAAGGTGATGACCGTGACCGCGCAAAAAACGATCCAGTCGATGCTGTTGAGATAAAGGATGCGGAGCAAATCAGGCTGGGCCTGGTCGAACAGCGCGTTCATGCGATAGACCGGCAGCCAGCCCAGCGCGTACGAGAGCATCAAGCCCAAATGCGCCACCAAGGTGACGATCAGGGTCGCGAGGGCAAACCGCCGGGAGTAGGCCATGGCCACCCCGACCAGAAACGCGCTCAAAAGCACATCCAGGGGGCTGTAAGGCCCACCGGTCAGGTGGATGGCCATGAGAATCATGACCAGGTCAACCAGAATCTGAAAGTGGGAAAGCCGAATGGCCCAACTCAAGGGGAAACGACCCCGCTCCGCGAGGGCATACACACCCTCAAAGACCGAGTGCACGACCAGCGCGGCCGCGATAAGCTCGGCCGCGAGCCGCAATTGGGGTGTCCAGCCCAGCCGGGTGAGGCTAATCACAAAGACCAGCAGAATGCCCGCCAGCACGAAGAACCGAATACGGCTCAACATGCGGATCTGCTGGATGGGCACCATCCAAGGGCGGCGGTCAAACCTACTCAGCGGGTTGTCGGACTTCAGGATTTTTTGAAGTAACCGTATCATCGTGCGCTTCGCTCCCCAATGCCCCGTTCAACTCGGGCTGGAACGCGGGGTGTTTCTCTTCTTGCACAAGCTTTAAGAACACCCGGACGACCTCAGGGTCGAACCACTTGCCGGCCTTGCTCGCGATAAACTTGAGCGCCTTCTCTTTGGGCCAGGCCTTGCGGTAAGGCCGGTTGGAGGTCAGGGCGTCGTACACATCCACCACCGCGAACAACCGCGCGGGCAAGGGGATTTCTTCGCCCTTGAGGCCGCGCGGGTAACCGCTGCCATCCCAACGCTCATGGTGCGCGTACGGGATATCCAAGGCCGGACGCAAGTACTCAATGGAGGACAGGATTTCATACGCCCGCTGAGGATGTTGCCGCATGATCTCCCATTCCTCCGCGGTAAGGGGACCCGGTTTGCGCAACACGCGGTCCGGGATGCTGATTTTACCAATATCGTGCAAAAGCGCGCCGCGGCGCACGTGCTGGAGCTCTTCTTCGCTGAAATTCATGGCCTCGGCCAAAGCCACTGCCATGCGAGCCACCCGTTGCGTATGGCCCTCGGTCTCTTCGTCCCGCATGTCGAGCATCTGCACCCAACCCTCGATGGTGCGGTCATACGCGTCCGAGACTTCCTTGAGGGCTTTGCGCAGCTCGTTGAGCAGATGGGCGTTGTCCAACGCGATGGCGAATTGCGCGCCCAGGGCCTGCGCTAAAGTTTCGATCTCATCAGGGTCGAGGAAGGGCTGCCGCGAGAACAACTCGAGCACGCCCCAAAAGCGGTCTTGCGCCAAGAGGGGAACCGCGACATAAGCCTTGAACTCCTCCCCACCGCATTCCGGGGGCACGGGCCGGGGCCGCGATTCCCAACCGGGGTCGAGATAAATGCGCCGTTCTTGCCGCACCTGCCGGCCAATGGGATGCTCTTCCCAGAATTCCCGCGAGCGGTTGGCTAAACAATCGGGCCGCGGGAACCCGGCCTCGCGGTGCATGGACTGGCACGGCGTGGGCGCCTCATCCCAGAACGTGACCGCGACCGCGTCGAAGCTCAGGCGTGTCATGACTTCTTGCACAAAGATCTCCGCGATCTCGTGGCACGACAGCCGCGACGAGATGGAAGTTTCGATGACGCGCCACGTCTGAATCATGGCCAAGCGCCGCTGCGCGCGTTCAGCTTCCCAGGCTCGCAGCAGCGCGAGCGCGCTGAGGTGCACGAACCACGCGTGGGGCAACGCGTCCCAGCACGCGGGCACGCGCTCGGGCAGGTTGTAGCACGCGATGAGGATCTCCCATTGGGGGCTGAGGCGCACAGGCCACATGGCCAACGACGCGAGATCGCTGGTTTGGCGCACCTCGGGCGGGAGATCGGCTCGCGTCCAGACCCGGGGTTCTTTCAGGTTCGCGGCCAGCTGGTTCACGCTCTCGGCCGGCAGCGAGACGCCCGATTGAGACTTGCCCCGGCGCCATACGCTGCGGAAGCCATCGCCGCCCTGGCGCATGAAGATCTCGACGCTCGGGGCCTCGCACATAGCCTGGGCCATCTCGCCCATCTGGGTGAGCACCTCGTCGACCGAGCGGGCTTGCAACAAACGGGGGCCGATGTCGAGGATGACTTGGGTGCCCTGGGCCGAAAAGACCGTTAGGCCCGAGCGACTCATGGGCTCTTGCAAGAGCTGCCACCAGCCGAAATAGTGCCCGCCCTTGAGGGGGATCACGGTCTCTTGGACCCACAGCGGGGTATCGCTTTCGACAGCCAAACGCCGCCAACGGCGCTCCGCCCCCGCGGGAGGCCATTCCCCCGGGCTCCAACCCAGCTCGTCCAGTGAGCGACCACATAGCGGTTGCCCCCCGTTCGCCCCTTGCGGCGCGTGCGAAGCCAGGGCTTGAAACAGGGTCGGCAACGCTTCGTTACAACTCAGGAGTTGACCCTGCTGATCCGCAATCCACAACCCATCATGGGGCTGGAGCACCGGCGCCAAACGCTCGGACCACAAGGCAAGCAGGCGGCGATACCCCGCGTCCGAACGGCGCCCAAACCAACGATGCAGGCGGTGGCACCAACGGAGTTGACGACATAGGCGTTCAAACGAACGCCACGGCAACGCCTTGACGGCGCGCCACCGTCGAGCGCTGTCTGAATTGTTCATCCCTCTATCCCCTCACACAACCGCCCCGCGCCTGCAACCGGCTCCTACCACGAGCCTCTTCCTCCTCTCCCCGTGGCGCGGTCCCCACGGTGACGTCCGGACCGACAACGGACCCGGTTGTCCCTGTGCAGGGCCTTACATGAATTATACGACAAAACGGGCCGTTTGGTTACACCAAAAACGAAATTTGCTCGACCTCGCAAGACCGGGATGCAGGCAAATCT
>JAADEP010000213.1 GCA_013153335.1 Chloroflexota bacterium | reverse complement strand
GGGTATCGCTCACGCTGAAGTGGTCCAAGAACGGGTCGACGTGCACCGCGAACTTGCGGTGCGGTTCGGGCTTCGCGTCGCGATAGACCTCCACCCGGTCGCCATAAATGGCCAGGACATCCCGCAGCGAAGCGCGCACCAACAGCCCGGGCGAGGGGGCGATATACTCGGCCACCAGACGGACGGCCTCCCAATCTTGGGATAGCGGCAAGAGCGAGGGCAAAGGCGTGCCGCTGTGAACGGGATAGCGCGGGGTAGGCGTCGGGGTGATGGTTGGGGTCGCGGTGTTTGTGGGGGTGGGCGTGATGGTTGGCGTGGCGGTCGGTGACGGTGTTTCAGTGGGCGCTTGGGTTAGGGATGGGGTAGGCGGTTGCGGCGTGAGGCCGTGGGAACCACAAGCTCCAAGGCCGAGGCTCACGAGCAGGAGCCCGAGCACAAACAAGGCGGCTCGTCTTCCAACCATTATATCCCTCCATAATTTAGAATGTCGCCTCAAGGGCGCCGAACAGCCGACAGGATTTTGACGACGCACGCGTGATGATATTGACGGGTTCGATGAGGTTGGCTTTAGGACGCGGGTACGGCTGCGAGGACGCGCGCCATCGCGGCCAGGATGCGGTCCGCTTCGTCCTGGCTCAGGCTCAGCGCGGGCAACAGGCGCAACACGTTCATGCCTGCGGGCAGAGCCAGGATCCCTTCCTCATGGGCCAGGCGTTTGAGGAAGGGCGCGCCTTTGCGCCGCAGTTCGATCCCGATCATCAAGCCCAACCCGCGCACTTCGCGGATCAGGGGGCTTGGGATGGCGCGGAGCCCTTCCAGCAGATACGCGCCCACGCGCGCCGCGTTTTCGATCAGGCCTTCGTCTTCCAAAATGTCCAGCACCGCCAGCGCGGCCGCGGCCGCAATGGGGTTGCCACCGAAGGTTGAGCCGTGCAAGCCCGGGTGCAAGGGCTTGACCCGCTCGCCGATGAGCACGGCGCCAATGGGAACGCCGCCGCCCAAGCCTTTGGCCAGGGTGACCATATCAGGCTCGAGGTCGAAATGCTGGAACGCGAACCAGCGACCGGTGCGCCCCATGCCCGATTGAATTTCGTCCACGATGAGCAGCGCGCCTCGCTCGCGCGCGAGCCTTTGCAAGCCGTGCAAGAATTCGGGCGTCGCGACGTGGATCCCGCCTTCGCCCTGCACCACTTCGACCAGGATCGCGGCCGTGCGATCGTCGACCAGCGCTTCGAAGCGCGCGAGGTTGTTGAACGGCGCGTGCATGAACCCCGGGACTAAGGGCTCAAAGGGCGCACGATACTCCTTCTTCCACGTGGCCGAAAGCGCGCCGAGGGTGCGCCCATGGAACCCGCGCATGGCCGCGACGATGTTGGGCCGTCCGGTGCTATAGCGCGCGAATTTGATCGCGGCTTCTACGGCCTCGGTGCCCGAGTTCGCGAGAAATACCCGACGCAAGCCCGGAACCAACGTGCCCAGCCGGGCCAGCAAGCGGGCCCGGGTGTCGTTGTAGAACGAACCCGGACAGGTCATCAGTCGTTGCGCTTGTTCGTGCAGCGCGGCCACAACCCGGGGATGGCTGTGCCCCACAACGGTCACGCCGTGGCCGCCGACGCAATCCAGATACTCGCGTCCTTCCGCGTCCCATACCCGCGTGCCACGGCCCTGCACCAACAGGATGTCGCGTTTCGCGTACACGCCAGAATCGTGCTCATCTTCCCACGCGCGCAGCTGCGCGAGGGTTTCGGGATCCAGGGGTTGGGGCTGAGGGGACGGGTTCATGCGCGCCTCCGGTGCGTTCGTGGGGATGGCTGTGGGCAGGCCTTAGGTGTCCATCCCAATGGTGTGGACCATCAAGAAGTTGGGCGGTCGCATCGCCCCGACCGGGAAGCCCGCGACCAAGACGACCTTTTGCCCGGCTCGGACGTGTCCGGTCGCGCGCAGCGCGGCTTCCACGTGTTGGAACATCAGCTCGACGGTGTTCGCGAAGGGGACCATATGCGGTCGAATGCCCCAATACATGTTGAGGCGGCGATAGGTGCGTTCCACGGGCGTGAACGCGAAAATAGGGACCCGGGGCCGGGTTTTTGAGAGCAGCACCGCGGTCCGCCCGGTGTTGGTGAACACGGCCAGGGCCGCGACCTCGGGGTGTTGTTCGGCCAAGGCTTTGGCCGCGCGCGCGAGGCCCCACGCGTTGGGCGCACGGGCCAGGGCCTCGTCGGCCAGGCGCCGGCCACACACGCCCCACTCGTCGCTGTGGCGTTCCGCAGTCCGGATGATCGCGTCCATGGTCTCGACCGCGCGCACGGGATAGCGACCGGTCGCGGTCTCGGCCGAGAGCATGAGCGCGTCCGTGCCGTCGAACACCGCGTTGGCCACATCCGAAGCTTCAGCGCGGGTTGGCCGCGGGTTGTGGACCATGGAATCGAGCATTTGGGTCGCGGTGACGACCAACTTGCCGTAGCGGTTGGCCAGCGCGATGATGCGTTTTTGCGCGATGGGCACTTCCTCGGTCGGGATCTCCACGCCCAGGTCGCCCCGGGCTACCATCACCCCGTCGGCCACCGCGAGGATGGCCTCCAGGTTCTCCAGCGCTTCCCGGCGTTCCAGCTTGGCGATGATGGGTGTGTCGACTTTCTCAGGCGCAATTTGGGTGATCGCGCGGCGGACGCGCGCCACATCCTCCGCGGTTCGTACAAAGGACACCGCGATCGCGTCGACGTCCTGTTGCAGGCCGAAGGCCAGATCCGCTTCATCTTTTTCCGTAAAACCCGGAATGTCCAGGGGCACCCCGATGAGGTTGATGCCTTTGTGGGATTTGAGCACTCCGCCCGTCAGCACGCGCGCCCGCACCCGTGGAGGATCGACCTCGATGACCTCAAACTCAAGCAGGCCATCGTCGATCGCGATGCGGGTTCCGGGTTGCACAAAAGCCGCGAACTCGGCAAAGGCCACCGGGATGCCCTGGTCCGCGTGTTCCTGGCCCGCGACGAAGACGACCTCTTCGCCTTGGTGTACGGTGATGGGCTCGGGCAGGGTTCCCAGGCGAATTTTGGGCCCTTGTAGGTCTTGCAGGATGGCCACCGGTCGGCCCAGGCGGTGGCTGAGATAGCGGATGCGCTGCACGATTTGGCCGTGTTCTTCATGGCTGCCGTGGGAGAAGTTCAGCCGCGCGACGTCCATGCCCGCGAGGATGAGGCGCCGCAGGGTGCGCTCGTCCGCGCTAGCCGGTCCGATGGTGGCGATGATCTTCGCGTAACGCCAAGCCGGGGTGGGATATGCGCTCATGGGGTGGGTACTCCTACTTCAAAGACGTCGACCAAAATCCCTTTTTGGGCATGGAGCCGGTTGTGGGCTTGTTGGAACACGACCGATTGGGGGCCGTCGATGACGTCGTCGGTGATTTCGTAGCCTCGGTGGGCGGGCAAGCAATGCATGACAATGGCCGTGGGTTTGGCCTTGGCCACCAGGGCCGCGTTGACTTGATATGGGGGAAAGACCTTCAGCCGCCGTTGGGCTTCTTCCTCTTGCCCCATGCTGACCCAGGTATCGGTGTAGATTACGTCCGCGTCGACGACCGCTTTGTGCGGGTCATGCATGAGCGTGACCGAGCCGCCGCTTTGGGCCGCGAAGACCCGCGCCTGCTCGACCGCGATCTCGGGCGGTTCGTATCCCCGTGGGCCGACCCAGACGAAATGGCCGCCCAGCTTGGTCACCGCGTGCATGAGCGAAACCGCGACGTTGTTACCATCGCCAACGAACACCACTTTCAAGCCTTGCACCCGCCCGAAGTGCTCTTCGATGGTCATCACGTCGGCCATGGCTTGGCACGGATGGTTGTAGTCGCTCAGGCCGTTGATCACCGGCACCGAAGCCCAGCGGGCCAGCTCCAGAATGTGTTCGTGGGCGAAGACCCGGGCCATAATCGCGCTGACGTAGCCCGAGAGCACGCGCGCGATATCCGAGATGGCTTCTCGCTTGCCCAGTCCGATCTCTTGCGGACCCAAATAAAAAGCATAGCCCCCCAGATGCTGCATCGCCATTTCAAAAGATACGCGCGTGCGCAAGCTGGGCTTCTGGAAAATCATGGCCAGGCTTTTGTTCGCCAGGAGTGGGCGATTTTGCCCTGTGGTAGTCCACTCGCGCTTGAGCGCGTGCGCGTAATCCAAAATGCGGCGCAAGTCTTGCGCGGAAAAATCCGCGATGGCCAGGAAGTCCCGCTTGGGCATGGTGTACCTCCCGCTGGATGCTTCGCGCCATTATACCGCTAATGCTTTTCAGCGAGCCAAGTTCGGATCAAAGCAAGGACGGTAATCAGGCCCGAGGATAAGCACAAAGTCGGCCTTGGGCTCGGGTTCGAGCTTTTCGGGCAGGATGGAGGTATACCGCGCGCGCGGCAGGCCCAACCGTTGCAAGATTTGATAACCGATCTCGGGCTGCGGCGGGTCGTGCAGGTCGATGAGCAAGCTATATTCCCCGGCTGCGGTGGGTTCGCGTTGCACCACATCGTAGCCGATGGCCTCCAAACGCCACGCGGCGAGGTCCTCCCAGCCTTCGTGCCCGGACGCGTTGTAGATCGCGATGCGCACGGCTTGGCGTTCGCGCCATGAAGGTGGCAATGGGCCCAGCGCCTCCCGCAGCATCGGGATGATGCGCTCTCGCCGCGGCAGCAGCACTCGACCGCCGTCGGGGGTCTTCCAGGGTTTGACCATGTTGGGCGTGATGCGGTAGAAGCGCATCTTCGAGAAATCGACCTTGGAGCTCAGGCGCAACAGCCACGATACCGCTTCCCAGTCTATGTCGGTTTCTACGCTCTCGACAGTGATGCGGAACAATTGCGGCAAACGCGGGATAATGCGCGGGGAACGCACCTTGTCCCAAATCGCGCGCACGATTTCTTGCTGGCGCCGGTTGCGGTCGAAGTCGTTGGAACGCAACCGGGCTCGGGCGTACCACAATGCCATGTCGCCGTCCATGTGCACCCGGCCCGGCTTGACCGTATAGAGCTCCCAGTTGGACGGCTGATTCGGGTCCAGGTCGGGGGACTTGAGCCGCCAATCCGTGTATTCGCACGCGACATCCACGTCGATGCCGCCCAACGCGTCGATGAACTTGCGGAAGCCGTCGAAGTCGACCAGGGTTACATAGTCGATCCGGATGCCGAAGTTATAGAGCATGGTATCGCGCACCAACCCGACCGCGCCCCGGGGATAGGAGTAAACCAAACCGTGGTAATACGCGGTGTTGATGCGCGAGACCGTCCATCCAGGGATGAAGACGTAGAGGTCCCGGGGGAAGGCGATAATGCTAATCGAGCCATCCTCGGGCCGGAACGCGACCAAGATAATCGCGTCGGTGCGAAAGACCTTCTGGCGTCGGTCTGAGCCCAAAAAGAGGAAGGTGTAGGTCGCCGGGTCGGTTATCACCGGCGCCGGCCGCGGCATGGCCGTGGGGAGCCCGACCCGCCAATCTGGGCCCAGCCACTCGTCGGGGATGGCCCAGCGCCCGGGCGGGAGCCATGCCCACCACTCGGGTGTCGGCGTGGGCCCCTGGGGACGTGGGGTTGGGGTGTCCGTGGGCCTGGGCTGCCGCGTCGGCGCGGGCGCCTCCCGCGTGCCGGCCGGGGGATGATATGGCGTGGGGGTGACCACAGCCCGCGGCGCGGATGGCGCGCGGTGCGCGGCCCAGCCGAAGAACAGCCCCATGATCACCAGGGCCAGACCCACGCCGATCAACAGCCCCTGTACCGTCAACGACCATCCTGAAGCCGACGTCCTCGCCTGCATGGCCTCGCCTCCGCACCGGGTGAGGATACCATAGATCGGCCCCAACGCGCGGCGGGCGTGGGAGCTGGGGGCAGGGAGCGGGTGAACAGAAAGCGAAAAGCTGGAAGCGGGTGAGCAGGGAGTATGGATTTTGGGGAAGTTGGTGGTTGGAAGTTGGCGATAAAAGTCGGCAGTTTGCGGCTGAAAGTCGACAGATAAGCTAACCACTAGCCTCTAATCTCAAACTT
>JAADEP010000155.1 GCA_013153335.1 Chloroflexota bacterium | reverse complement strand
TCGCGGGGGCGCAGCAGGTGCGCGAGGCGCCCTTCGGCCAGGGGGTAGGGGAACCCGCGCACGTGGACAACCGGCGTGCCCTCCGCGGCCTGGCCCATCATCAGGGACGCGGCCGCGGCCAGCTCGTCCGCGACCGCGATTTGGGTCACGCGCAGGCGATAGCCCTCGCGGTCAGGCTGGCCGCGCATGTCGACCAGCGCGGGCACGCCCGAAAGCCCAATGGCCATGCCGACGGTGCCCAGGCGCCACGCGCGGCCGTGGGAATCGATGATCAGCACGCCCAGCGGTACGCGATAGCGCGCTTCAAGCCCCGCGCGCACCCGATCCGCGCTCGCGTCCGGGTCTTCGGGCAGCAGCAGCACCCACTCCCCCGGCCCGCGCGCGGGGACGTTGGAGCGGTCAATGCCCGCGTTCGCGCAAACGAAGCCCAGACGGTGCTCGACGATGAGTACACCGGGCACGGCTCGAAGCACGTCTCGGCTTTCGCGCAGGATGAGCTCGACCAGGCGCGGGTCTTTGTGGGTTTGCTGCGCCAGGGCCCGAGCCCGGGCCGAGGGCCGGACGTCGTCCAGGCGCGCGAACCGGCCCTCGGCTTTGGAGACGATCTTTTGCGCGAGCACCAAAATGTCGCCGGGCTGCGGTGTGATGCCCGCGCGCGTCAGCCCATCCGCAATGAGCGCAGCCAGATCATCGCCCGGCTGCACTTCGGGCAAGCCCGGGAGCGGTGTCAGAACCAGGGGGCCTCGGCTCATGCGTGCTCATCCGCCTCCAGGCCCACGATGCGGATGCCCGCGTGGGTGCCGTACCGCTTGTTGATGTACAGCAACACCGAGGTCAAGCCTTCGACGACCGGCGTATTGGCCAGCGGACCCGCGTCCACCCCGCGGAAGCCCGCATCCGCGACCAGCTGCAACACACGCTCGCGATTGGCCTTGCCTTTGCCCGCGACCAGCACGTCCATGGTCGGCGGCGGGTCCTGCCAAAACGCGGTGTGAGGAATGTTCTGGAACGCGTCCACAACCGCGACCTCGGGCCCCAAGATTTCTTGCGCTTCGAGGGCCGCGCTGCCCGCGGGCGGGAAGTACGCCCGGGTGACCTTGGGTGGCTGCAGGGGAACAGTCACGTCCACCACGAGCTTGCCCTGGACCGCGTCCCGGATGCTTTCGAGGATGGCCTTGTGCCCCGCGTAGGGCACGCTCACGACCACGATCTCAGCCTGGGCCGCGGCTTCGGGATTGGTCAACCCGCGCACATCGGCCGCGTCGCCCACGCGGGCCTTGAGCTCTTGCGCGGCCTGTTGGGCCCGTTCCAACGAGCGCGAACCGATGATGACCGGGTACCCGGCCTTGAGCCAACGATAGGCCAGGCCCTTGCCCTCTTTGCCCGTGCCGCCAATGACGGCCAGGACCGGCTTGGACTGCATCGATGTCACCTCCTACTTGCGCTTCTTCTTGCGCCGTTTGCGCTTTTGGGACTTGCTCAGGCCCCCTTCAGCCGCGACGGTCGCGGGCTGCCGCTTGGGCTTCTTGGGTCGCTTCTTTTTCTTGGGCTCCTTGGCTTTTGCGCCCGAGCTCGGAGTCGGAACCGCGACCCCGCCCCCGCGGGTGGTCAACCCGCCCGGGATGCTCAGGGGGCCGAGTTGCGCGATGCGCGCTTCGCCCCGGGTCTGCACCCGGCTCTCTTGCGTACGGTACTGGAACATGCGCTCAATGGCCCGCGCGCGGATGCGGCGCAGCAGGCGTTCGTACAGCTCAAAGGCCTTGCGCTTGTACTGCACCAGGGGGTCCCGCTGCGCGAAGGCCTCGAGGCCGACCGAGGTGCGCAGGGCCTCCATCTCGGTGAGGTATTCGGCCCATTCGCTGTTGAAGATGTGCAGCAGCAGCAAGCGATAGTTCTCGGTCTGCACCTGGCGGCCCAATTCGCGCGCGACCTGGGCTTTGACCTCCTCGGGCAGGTTGCCCAAAGGCACGTCGCGGTATTGTTCGAATCGCTCGTCGCCCAGCGCGCGGCGCAGGCCGGCTTGGGCCTTCTCGGTCAGCTGGCGCATGGACGTGGTGCTCAGCCGGTGCACCTCTTCCCAGCCCACGGACCACTCCAGCACGCGGCGCGCGCGGTCCAAATGCTCGAGGATCGCGTCCGCCGTGGCCGGGTCCGCGGGGTCCAGGTCCTGCGCGACCGCGTAATACAGGCGCAGCCGCGGCACCAGGACCTCGCGCGGCTGGTGCGTCTTGGGGTCGATGACCTGCTTGCGCTGCCACTCCATGCGCTGCAGGATTTGGAGCAGCGCCTGAACGCGCGAATCGAGCAAGCGCTGGACCGTGGGGCTGGCGGCTTCGGCATCCCCGTGGGGCAGCAGCGCGTGCTTCACCTCAGCCGGGGCAGGCTCGGGTTCGCGTTGGAGCCGATCATCCTGGAGCCAAAGCCGCAGGTCGTCTTGCAAGCCCTTGAGCAGGCGGGTCCGCTCTTGGCTCAAATAGCGGTTGATCTGCTGGATGAGCGTGTTCTGCAAGGCCGCGGGAGGCTGGTCCCAATCCCACTCGGGCTGGAAGTCGGGCCCGACGATGCGCTGGAGCTGCAGCGTGACCGAGCGGGTCGCGACCTGGCGCACCACCTCCTCGAGCAGGCGTTGGATGTGCTCGCGCGCGGCTTGGGGCTCCTCGTGCAATTGCTCCAAAACCTCACGCGGCAGCCGCAGCGGAATGCGCAGGATGTTCTGCAATTCGACCTGAATCTGGGCCGGACGGCGCCGCTCCTGGGGCGCGAGGTCCTGCTCGAGGGCCAGGCCTTCCAGGAAGGTATCCAGCGCGTCCAGGCGTTCCTGCAGGTCCTCGCGCAGCCGGGTCAGCGCGTCTTCGATAACCTGGGTCGCGTTCTCGCGGCGGATCGCATGTTCTTGCTCCAGCGCGCGGTCTGCCCAATCCACCAGCGCCTGGTGCAACGCCTCCCGGCCCTGCTGCAGCGCGGGCGCCAGGCGTTCCAACAAATGCGCCTGCGCGAAGGTGGGGAAGACCCAATTCCGCTGGATGGGGATGGGCGGTTGGATGCTCTCGAGGTAGGCCAGGAGTTGCCACGGAGCCTGGCCTTCTTCCACAGCCCGCTGCAAACGTTCGTCCACTTCCTCTTGCAGCAAGCGGGCCATGTCTTCGCTCAAGTCATCCTTGTGCAAGATGCGGTTCCGCTGGTCGTAGATCTTCTGCCGCTGGACGTTGAGCACGTCGTCGTACTCGAGGGTGTGCTTGCGGCGGTCGAAGTTGTAGCCTTCCACCCGGGTCTGAGCTTGCTCGATGACCTTGTTGACAATGGGGTGCTCGAGGGGATACATCGCGTCGATCTGAAAGCGTCGCATCAAGCCCTCGAGCTGTTCGCCGCCGAAGAGGCGGACGAGTTCATCCTCTAACGAAAGGAAGAAGCGGGACGAACCGGGGTCGCCCTGCCGCCCTGCGCGGCCGCGCAGCTGGTTGTCGATGCGCCGGGATTCGTGCCGTGCGGAGCCGATGACGTGCAGGCCGCCGAGCTCGCGCACCCGGCGCATGTTCTCGATATAGTCGAAAAAGGTGTGGACCGCGTCTTCGTACAGGCCGTACTGCTCGGGCGGTACCTGCTTGAGGGCCTCGTAGCGCTCGTCCATGCGCATGTTGTAGGGGTCTTCAAAGCCCGCGCGGCTGAGCACGCGGTTGACCTCGCTGATGATCTCCTCGGGCAGTTCACCGCCCAGTTTGATGTCCACACCGCGGCCAGCCATGTTGGTCGCGATGGTGACCGCGCCAAACGCGCCCGCGCGCGCGATGATCTGGCCTTCCTCCGCGTGCTTGCGCGCGTTGAGCACCTGGCGCGGCACGCCTTCTTTGAGGGCCTGGCGCAGGCGCTCGCGCGCGTAATCCCAGCGCTGGCGCTCGGTGGGCGTGGGCAGGAGCAGGTCCCGCAGGCGCTCCAGGGCCTCGTCGCTCTCCAGGCGGATGTCCACGCCTAGCTCCCGGGCCAGCTTGCGGATCTCGTGGGGCTGGACTTTGTCCAGAGGCTGGTACAGGGGCTCGAGTTCGGGGTACATGCGCCCCTCTTCGCGGCCTTCCTGGCGCAGGAACGCGTCGCGCACCAGCATAATCTGGGCCAGTTTGCGCAATGGTTCGCGGTCGAGCCGGGCAGCCAGGCGTTCCGAGAGCTCGACCGAGGTGGTGCCGACCAAGAGGGGCCGGCCCTGGATGTAAAAGCGCAGGATTTCCCACACGATGGCCCGGAATTTGGCTTCTTCGGTGCGGTAGATGACGTCGTGGTAGTCCTTGCGCTTCCAGAAGACGGGCTTGCGCTCGGGGTCATCCCGCCGCGCGTAATAGGTGTACTTGTAGCCTTCTTCGTCTTCGGCTTCCAGCGCGATATACGGCGCGTTCGGTCCGCTGGCCAGGTATTCCAAATTGGTCGGCAGCGCGAGCACATCCAGGTTGTAGATGGTGCCGAATTCTTCGGCTTCGGTGACCACCGTACCGCTCATGCCCGCGAGCTTCTCATACATGCGGAAGAAGTTCTGCAAGGTGATGGTCGCGTAGGTCATGTTTTCGGGCTGCACCTGCACGCCCTCTTTGGCTTCGATGGCCTGGTGCAGGCCGTGGGACCATCGCCGACCGGGCATGAGCCGACCGGTGTTCTCGTCCACGATGATGACTTTGCCACCCTGGACGATGTAATCTTTGTTGCGCTTATAGAGGAACTGGGCCAGGAGGGCCTGCTCGAGGTAGCCCCACAGTTGCTCCTGCCGCGGGGTCAGGTCTTCGGGACGGCTGGGGTCGCGCAAGGGCTCGCCCAGCATTTCCTCAACCTTAGCCTCGCCCGAGGGCGTGAGCACCACCGAGCGGTCCTTTTCGTTGATGTCGACGTCTTCGTTGGGGTCGAGCTTTTTGACGATTTGCGCGATGCGGTAATACTCGGCCACGTCTTCGCTAGCCGGGCCCGAGATGATGAGCGGGGTGCGGGCTTCGTCAATGAGGACGTTGTCGATCTCGTCGATGATGACGTAATGATGCCCGCGCTGCACCTGGTCCTCGGGCTTGTAGGCCATGTTATCGCGCAGGTAATCGAACCCGAACTCCTGGCTGGTGCCGTAGGTGATATCCGCGTTGTAGGCCTCTTTGCGCGGCACCATGCGCAGCTGGTCCTGGTCCTCTTGGGGCGAGCGGCGCTCGAGGTCGACGATGAACGCTTTTTTGCCGTGCTCGGTGCGCGCGGCCATCTGAAGCACGCCCACGGTCAAGCCGAGCAAGTTGTAGATGGGCGCCATCCAGCGCGCGTCGCGGCGGGCCAGGTAATCGTTGACGGTCGCGAGGTGCACGCCCTTGCCCACCGGCACCCCGTCCAGCGGCCGGAACTCCCAGCGGTCGGGGTCGTCGCCCCATTTGGCCTTGGCCTTTTCCACCCATTCGGGATTCAGCGCGAGCGCGTTGAGGTAAAGGGGCAGGGTCGCGACCAGGGTCTTGCCTTCGCCGGTCTTCATTTCGACGGCCTTGCCCCAATGCAGGTTCGCGCCGCCGATGATTTGCACATCGTAATGCCGCAAGCCCAAGGTGCGCTTGCTGGCCTCGCGCACCGCGGCGAAGGCCTCGGGCAAGATATCGTCCAACGTCTCGCCCTTGGCCAAACGCCGGCGGAACTCGTCGGTCTTCGCGCGGAGCTCGGCGTCGGTCAGCGCCTCGTACTCGGGCTCCAGCGCGTTGACGCGTTCCAGCAGGGCTTGATGCTCTTTGATCACGCGTTGAACCGGGTCACCGTGAAACAACTTGAGGAGCTTCTTCCACATCGTGCACTCTCTTCCCCAAACGCATGGTTGCTCGTCAGAAGGTCGGCAGGTCGGGACTCAACCGAGATAAAGCGTGGCCTGAAAAAAGGCCCAGCCCCAGGGCGAGCCCGTCCCTTTGTTATACCACCAAAAAGGAAAACGGGCCGTCAAGCGGCCCGTTAGGCGGAGAGGGTGGGATTCGAACCCACGGTGGGCGCAAGGCCCACAGCGGTTTTCGAGACCGCCCCGTTCGTCCACTCCGGCACCTCTCC
>JAADEP010000210.1 GCA_013153335.1 Chloroflexota bacterium | reverse complement strand
CCTGCGGTGGGCCGGGTGATTCGCGCGCAATTTTATCCTAGCCGCGGGCTTCCAGCCCGCGGCGCCTGCGGCGACGCGAGCGCGCCCATGGCCCACCCCGCGAGATTCGCGGGCGGCGGAACCCGCGCTTGACCCGCGGGCGGCTGAACCCGCCCACCCCGCTGTCCCGGCCCGCGGGCGTTTGCCGCCTGCTCGTCCGCGAAAAATGCATCACCGCACGCCCGCGTTGGGCCAGATAATTCGCGCGCAATTTTATCCTAGCCGCGGGCTTCCAACCCGCGGCGCCTGCGGCGACGCGAGCGCGCCCATGGCCACGGGGATTCGCGGGCGACGGAACCCGCGCTTGACCCGCGGGCGGCTGAACCCGCCCGCTAGAAATTTGCCGCCTGCTCGTCCGCGAAAAATGGATCATCGCATGCCCGCGTTGGGCCGGATAATCCGCGCGCAATTTTATGCTAGCGCGGGCTTCCAGCCCGCGGCGGCCAGGGCCAGGGCTAGGGCGTCGCGGCCTTTTGCAAGGCCTGAACCAGCTCGTTCACGTTCCAGCGCATCATTTGGATGTAGGTCTCGCGCGGGGGCACGCCCCCGATGGGGTCCATATACACCAGCTGGGCGCCGGTCTCTTGCGCGATGGACTGCGCGATGTGCGGCGGCATTTGGGTCTCGACGATGATGACGCGCACCTTTTCCGCGCGCATGAGTTCAATAATGGTCGCGACCTCGGCTGGCGAAGGCTCTTGCGCGGGCGTGGGCTGGATCACCGCGACCACCTCCAGGCCGTATTCGTCCGCGAAGTACTCCCACGCGGGGTGCAGGGTGACCACCTTGCGATCCGGCACGCTCGCGAGGGCGGCACGAATGTCTCGGTCCAGCGCCTGCAGCTCGGCTTTGTAGGCTGCCGCGTTGGCCTCGTAGGTGGTCTTGCCCGCGGGGTCAACCTCGCGGAGGGCCTGCGCGACCCGGTCGGTGTAGGTCAGCATGAACACGGGGTTCAACCACAAATGGGGGTTGTCGCCCTTGCGCGGCAGCCCCTCGGCCAGCTCCACGACCTTGAGCTGCGGGTTTTGCGCGGCCTGGATCACGTCCTGCGCCCAAAATTCCAGGCCCGCGCCGTTGAGCACCATCAGCCGCGCGCGGCTCACGGCTTCCATTTGCCGCGCGGTCGGTTCGTAATGATGCGGACTGATGTTGGGCGGCACCATGAGGGTGACCTCAACCCGCTCGCCGCCCACCTGACGCACCAGGTCGGCCAGGGGCGCGATGCTCGCGACCACCGGCACCCGGTCCGATGTCGGGGTCGCGGTCGACCGGGCACAGCCCCCCAGGAGTCCGATCCCGACCATCCCCACGAGCCCGAGCCACCAGACCACGCGACCTCGATACCCTCTGGTCATACGGTCCTCCTTACCGACGCGATCTACGTTCCCGCTGCATCTCTTGGATGCAGGGGAACACGTACCCGTGACCCAGGGCCGCGGCGGGGCCTTACTCGACGGGCTGCCGTCCGAGCAGGGCCCGGGCCAGGGTCGCCTGGTCCGCGTATTCCAAATCGCCGCCCGTGGGGAGCCCTTGGGCCAGCCGCGTGACCTTGACGCCCAACGGCTTGAGGCGCTGGGCCAGGTAGGCCGCGGTCGCGTCGCCCTCCAGGCTGGGGTTGGTGGCCAGGATGACCTCTTGAATGCCCTCGCGCGGGATGCGCGCTTCGAGCTCGCGGATGCGCAGGTCGTCGGGGCCGATGCCCTCAATGGGCGAGAGCACGCCGTGCAACACGTGATACACGCCCTGGTAGAGGCCGGTCCGTTCGATCGCGACCACGTCCAGGGGGTCTTCGACCACGCACACCGTGGTGTGATCCCGCTGGGGATCCTGGCAGATCGGGCAGAGGGTTTGGCCTGGTTCCGCGAAGTAAAAGCACCGCTGGCAATAGGTCACGCTCGGCAACTCAGCCAGGGCCTGCTGGAGCTCGCGCGAGACCTCCTCGGGCGCGCGCAGCAGGTAAAAGGCCAAGCGCGACGCGGTCTTCGGCCCAATGCCCGGCAGGCGCTCCAGGGCCTGGATCAAACGCTGGAGGGGCTTGGGCAAGGTCGTGACCGGAGGCATCGCGCGCTAATTCTCCGTGACCACCGGGTAGCCGCCCTGGTACCAGGCCTGGATGCCGCCCTGCAGGTCGTACACTTCCTTGAAGCCCATGCGTTTCATCATCTCGAAGGTCTGGCCGCTGCGGTTCCCGCTGTTGCAATAGATGAAGTAGGTCTTATCCTTGGGCAGCTGGCTCAGCTTCTGCTGAAAGTCGGGCGCGTAAAAGTCCAGGTTTTGCGCGCCCGGGATGTGCCCCATGCGGTATTCTTCGGGCGTGCGTACGTCGAGGATCACGAAATTTGGGTCGTCTTTGCGCTGTTGGATGAGCTGATAAGCCTCGGGCGGGGTGAGCTTTTTGAACGTGGTCTTCTGCCCGCAGCCGGTCAGGACCGCGGCGAACGCGGCCACCCAGACCAACAACCAGAGCCATCGACGGGGGTGCTTCATAGGACCTCCTCCACATGCAAGGTGTAAGGCCTCAGGCGATGTAGGGGCCGAACTTTTTGACGATCTTGGGCTTGGGTTTGAAGCCCGTGATGCGGGCCTTGGCCTGCCCATCCACAAAGAGGATCATGGTGGGCACGCCCAACACCCGATAGCGCGCGGCCATGCTCGGGTCTTTGTCCACGTCGAACTCCACAATATCCACCTTGCCCTGCCACTCGGCCGCGAGCTCTTCCAGCACGGGCTTGAGCAGCTTGCACGGCGCGCACCACTCCGCGGTGAAATCCACCAAAACCGGCCGCGGCGACCGGAGGACCTGGCTCTCGAATTCCTGGCTGGTCACTTCCCGTAAGGCCATGCGACACCTCCGAGGGATGGACTGCGGGCGCAATTCTAACACATCCCCGCGCCCACCAGGCGCAGTCGCGAGCCCTGGTCGTCCTTTTCCACCTCAATGCGCACCGGGAAGCGCTCTTTGAGGTCCTCGATGTGGGTGATGACCAGGATTTTGGCGAACTGGCTGCGGACCGCGTTGATGGCTTCGATCAAACGCTGCCGGCCGTCCGCGTCCTGGCTGCCGAAGCCCTCGTCGATGACGAGCATCTCGAGGGGCGCGCCCGCGCGGTGGGCCAGGAACCGGGCCAGCGCGACCCGAATCGCGAAGCTCACGCGGAAGGCCTCGCCCCCCGAAAGGGTCTCAAAGGGCCGCTCGCCGTCGGGCGTGCTGATGAAGATCTCCAGGGTCTCTTTGAGGTCTTTGCGGGTCTTGTAGGGCTTTTGGGTCGCGAAGCGCACCGAGAGCTCGCCGCCCGTGAGGCGGTCGAGCAGGCGGTTGGTCTCGGCTTCGATCTGGGGCAGGGCCTGCTCCACCAACAGCGCGGGCACGCCGTTACGGCTACACGCTTGCTCGATCTCCCGGTACTGCTGGATGCGCGCGCGGGTGGCCTGCTCCTGGGCCTGATAGGCCTCCAGGTCTTGCCGGACTTGCGCGATGTAGTCGAGGTGCTGTTGCAACGCGCCGCGCTCTTGCAAGAGCCGCGCCTCTTGTTCGCGCAGGTGCAGCCAGTGTTGGCGCACGGTGTCCAGGTCCGGGCCCTGGGCGGTCAGCCCGCGGCGCTTTTCGTCAAGGGCCGCGAGCTCACGCTGCCAGCGCTGCTCTTCGGCCTCGGCCTCGCGCGCGCGCTGTTGCCAGTCCGCGACCCGCTGCTGCAGCTCGGCCGCGCGAACCTGGGCCTGAAGCAAGGTCTGGTACGCCTGCTCCACCTCGGCCAGGGCCTGGACGGCTTCGCGCAAGGCCGCGTGCTGGGCCGCGTCGTAGCCCAAGGCCGCGAGCTCGGCTTGCTTTTGGGCCAGGGCCGCGCGCACGTCGGGTGCGAACGCGCCCGAGGCCAATTGGGCTTCGACCTCGTGCAGCTCGCGCTGCAAATCCGCCGCGGCCGCGAGCTCGGCCTGGGCCTGTTCGATCTGCGCCTGCACGCGTTCCCATTGGCCGCGCAGGGCCTGCACGCGCCGGGTCAGGCCTTCGCGCTCGGCCAGGGCTTGCGCGAGGGTCTGCAGGGCTTCTCGGATGGCCTTGAGCCGCGCCTGGTTCTGGCGGTATTCTTCGGCCAGCGCGCGGCCTTCGGCCTCGATCTGGGCCAGCACCTGGGCCCGGTGGTCTTCGCTCAGGGCCTGGCCGCACAAGGGACACGTCGCGGTGGCCGCGCGGAGCTGGTCGCGGCGCTGGGCCAGGCGGTCCATCTCGGCCTTCAAGGCGCGGTTGCGGGTCTCGAGCTGGGCCTTTTCTTGCAAAAGCTCGTCCCGCCGCGCGTCGAGGTCTTGCAGGGCCGCGAGCTGCTCCTCCAGCGCGTGCAGCTCAGCCTCGAGCTGGCGCTTTTGGTCAGCCCAGGCCGCGACGCGGGCTTGCAGGGTCTCGTAGCGCTGGAGCTGTTGGCGCAGCTGGCGCCGCGCTTCTTCGAGCCGGGCTTGCGCTTCGCGGTACTGCGCTTCCAGCTGTTGCGCGGCTTCCCAAAGCTCGCGGTAGCGTTGGGCTTTCGCTTCCCACTCGGCCAGCTGGGCTTTGCGTGCTTGGTATTGGGCGTACTGGGCCTGGATCGCGTCTCGCTGGGCCAGGATGGCCTCGAGCTGCGCGAGCTCGCGGGTCAGCTGCTCGACTTGCGCCTGGGCGGCCTGCGCGCGCTGCTGGGCTTGTTGGGCCTGCGCCTGCGCGGTGCGCCATTGGGCTTCGAGCTCTTCAAGCAACGATTGGTGCTGTTCGGCCACCCGCAGCAGGGCCTCTTGCTGCGCGAGCTGCTCGGCCAGGTCGCGCAGCCCCTGCTCCACCTCGGCCAGGCGCTGGCGGTAGCGGGGCTCCTGTTCCAGTACCTCGCGCGCGGCCGCGATGGCCTGCGCGAGCTGGCTCAGGGTTTGTTCGGCCTCGCGCCGGCGTTCGCGCGCGCGTTCCGCACAACGCTGCCAGACCTCCAGGTCCAAAATGCGCGCGAGGATCTCTTTGCGCGCGCTCGGAGTCGCGCGCGCGAAATTGTCGGCCTGGCCCTGCAGAAAGAACGACGCGTGCACGAAGGTGCGGTAGTCCATCTGGAGCAGGTCTTCGAGCCGGGCCTGGGTATCGCGCACGCGGCGCTCGGTCAGGGGCCGCCAGCGTTGGGCCTGCGCGTCCCACTGGTGCAGCTCGAGCTCCTGGCTGCGGCCCCGCACGCGCGCGCGCTGCACCCGATAGCGCGCGCCCCGGTGCTGGAAGACGAACTCGACCCGCGCGAGGTCCGCCTGGTTGTGGATGATCCCTTCGTCCCGACGCCGCGCGACGCCGAACAGGGCCCACGTCATCGCGTCGAGCAAGCTCGACTTGCCCGCGCCGTTGGGGCCGCTGATGCAGGCGAGATCAAAGCACTGGAAGTCGAGCCGAGCGGGCCGCAAGTACGAAAGAAAGCCCTCAAGCCGCAGTTCTTCGGGGATCACCAGCCGCCTCCGGACCTAAGCCGGTACGATTTTGCCCGTGAGCAGCAACACCAACAAGCTGAGCAAGCATACCGCGAAGAACAGCACCATGTTGATCACGAAAAAGGCTTGCGGCGAAAGGCCCGCGAGCTTCGCGAGGCGGGGGCTCGCGGTCGAGGCTTCAGGCTCCTCCTCTCCTTCGTCGATGGCTTCGACGTCGTCCTCAAACGCCTCGGGTTCGTCATCAAACAACGAGCGTATATCGTCATCGTACGCCACGACACACCTCCCCGGCGAAGTTTCGTTTACAATTGTAACAGCCCCTGCCCTAAAGGAAGGGGCGAAACCCCTTCCGGGCGGTGGGCCCATCCAGCCAAAGGAGCCTCCATGCGCGCTTCGTCCTCCTCCCAAGCTTCTTCGCGGCCTCGACCGCAAGGCTGGCGGGTGTGGTGGGTGGCCGCGCGGCCCAAAACCCTGTTCGCGGCCGCGGGGCCGGTGGTCGCGGGCTTAGGGTTGGCCGCGGCCCAGGGGGTGTTTCGGCCTCTGGTCGCGCTCGCGACCCTGGTGGCCGCGCTCTTGTTGCAGATCGGCGTCAACCTGGCCAACGACGCGCAAGATTATCAGCGTGGCGCGGA
>JAADEP010000038.1 GCA_013153335.1 Chloroflexota bacterium | reverse complement strand
CCCGGGCCCTATTACCCCGCGTTGGACGTGCTCTACCCCGGTACGCGGATCACGCTCATCGGCCAGCATCCGGTCTACTATTTCTACTGGCTCGCCCGCACCGAAGACGGCCTCGAATGCTGGGTGCCCCGCCGCTGGACGGACGCGCCGCCCGACGCCGCGGAACGCCTGCCCCGGGTGCCGGAGGTCCCGCCGCCGCCCCCGGGCGCGTTCGTGGTCGTGCGCTACCGCCCGGTGTTCATGGTGCCCTTCTGCCCCGAGTTCTTTGGCCCCGCGCTCCAGTTCACGGTGAAAAACCTGGGTCCTGAGCCCATCCGTTCCATGGAGATGTGGATCGAGGTGCTGGAAACCGGCGCGGTGTATCACACGGTCCGCGAAGAGGGCGTGCCCACGTGCTTGAAAACGCGCACGCAGATCCCCAGCCGCGCGCGGGCCGATATCGTCGCCCGCACCAAGGTCGACCTGACCGAAAAGCCCATCCTCATCACCATCAAGGCCTGCACGCAGCCGTACTTCCGCGGCGCATGCGTCCAATACACCATGCGCTGGACCGTGCCCAAACCCCCGGTGTATCCCATGGTCCGGCCATAACCCGTTGGAGGTGCTGGGAATGACATCCGCGCTCGAACGATATCGTTTGGATGGCCGCGTCGCGCTGGTCACGGGCGGCGGCGGGCTCCTGGGCCGCCACTTCGCGCGCACCCTGGCCGAGGCCGGCGCGGCGGTGGGCGTGCTCGATATCCGGGCGGACGCGGCCGCGCGCGTCGCGCAGGAAATCGAGGCCCAAGGCGGCCGCGCGCTCGCACTGGTCGCGGACATCACCGACCCGCAGCAAGCCCACGACGCGGTGCACCAGCTGGTGCGCACGTTCGGTCGGCTCGACATCCTGGTCAATAGCGCGGCCCTGGACCCCAAGGTCAGTGCCGAAGGCGAGGTGCGCACCGCGTCCGCGTTCGAGGACTTCCCCCTGGAGACCTGGCGCCAGGCCCTGGACGTGAACCTCACGGGCACGTTCCTCATCACCCAGGCAGCCGCGCGGGTGATGCGCGAGCAAAATTACGGCGTGATTATCAACCTGGGCTCGACCTACGGCCTGGTCGGCCCGGACCAACGCATTTATCAAAAGCCCGGCCAACCGCCGCAATACAAGCCGGTTTATTACACCGTCACCAAGGCCGCGATGCTCGGCTTCACCCGCTACCTGGCCACGTACTACGCGGGCACGGGCATCCGGGTCAACACCCTCGTGCCAGGCGGGGTATACAACCATCAGGACCCCGAATTCGTGGCCAAGTACGCGCAGCGCACGGTCATGGGGCGCATGGCCCAGGCCGAGGAAATCGCGGCCGCGCTGCTGTTTCTGGCCTCGGACGCGTCGTCTTACATGACCGGCGCGCATCTGGTGGTCGACGGCGGTTGGACCGCCTGGTGAGGAGCCATGCCGCCCCTGGTCAGCGTGGTCACGCCCTCATATAACCAGGCCGCGTACCTCGAGGCCACCATCCGCTCGGTCCTTGGGCAGGACTATCCGCATATTGAGTACATCATCGTGGATGGCGGCTCGACCGACGGCAGCGTGGACGTCATTCGTCGCTACGCGGACCGCCTCGCCTGGTGGGTATCCGAACCCGACCGGGGCCAGGCAGATGCCATCCGCAAGGGGTTCGCGCGCGCCCGGGGCGAGATCCTCGCGTGGTTGAACTCCGACGATCTCTACACGCCCTTCGCGGTGCGGGAAGCGGTTGAGGCCTTGCAGGCGCATCCCGAGGCCGGCTGGGTGGTGGGCGATGCTGTGTTTCTCGACGCCCAGGCCGCGCCCATCCACTACCAAAAAGCCGGGCCCTGGGGGCTGCCCGAGCTCATGACCTTCCACATCCTGCCCCAACCCGCGGTCTTCTTCCGCCGGGATTGGTACGAGCGCGTCGGCGGCCTTGACCTGGCTTATCACTACCTGCTGGACCATCACCTCTGGCTGCGCCTGGCGCGGCTGGGTCCCCCGGTGTATCGCGCGCGGCCGTGGGCCATGGCCCGATATCACGACGACGCGAAGAACATCGCCCAGGCCGCGCGCTTCGGCGACGAGGCCTTGCGCATCGCGCGCTGGCTGGCCACGGATCCGGCCTTCGCGGACGTGTACCCGCGATTGCGGCGCCGGGTGTGGGCTGCGGCGTACCGCTTTCGGGCGCGCTACCTGCTGGATGGCGGGCGCCCCTGGGCCGCGCTGGCGAACTACGCGCGCGCGTGGGCCTGGCATCCACCAACCGCGGCCCGAGAAGCCCACCGCGCGGTCTTCGCGCTGCTCGCGGGCCTGGGCCTCGGCTTCCTCGGCCGCGCGTACCTCCACCACCGCCGCGCCCGCGCCCGTCAGGCCCTCGCGCCCCTGGTCGCAGCGTGGTACCCGGCCGGACTCGCGCGCGAGCCGCGGGGCGAGGCTTAGCCATCCCCACGAAACGGAGACCCAAAGCGCGCCTCGGGGCGGTGCACGCAAATGTTGTAGAAACGGTCAAGGGGCGAGGGGGAGGCGCAGGGCGATGTCGCGGTTGGCGCCGCCGCAGGCTGAAGCCTGCGGCTAGTTTACATAAAATTACACGCGGGTAGTTCAGCCCAACGCGCGGCGGCGAGGATAGCGGGCGGGTTTCGCCGCCCGCGGCATGGGCTTCTACGAGATTTGCCTGCACCCCTCGGGGCCCGCACCGACCTCGCGACGCGCGGCCTCGATGGGCCCCATTCAAGCTTCGTGCAAGGCCCGGGCCTCGCGATGCTCGACCCAGCGCAGCGCGGCTTCCACCCGGCTCGAAACCCGGAGCTTGCGATACAGCCGATAGATGTAGGTCTTCACCGTGCCCAGGCTCACCCCCAGATGAAGCGCGATCTCCTGGTTGGTCTTGCCCTGGGCCAGCAAGCGCCAAACCTCCCACTCACGGGGCGAGAGCCGCGGGACCACCTCTGCCCGAGAACGCATGGGCGCCTCCTAACCGTCGTGGCGTACCGGCTGGCCAGTACGGCGGACCGGCCCCCGGGTCTTTCGCTTTGATGATAGCGAGACGGAGGTTAAGGCGCCGTTAAGCTGGGGGCGGATTGAGCCGGGGGAGCCGAACGGTGAACACGCTGCCCTGCCCCACGGTGCTGCGCACATCCACCTGGCCCTGGTGGTGCTGCACCCAGGTCTGCACCAGAGCCAGGCCCAATCCCGAGCCGTCTTCGGCCTGGGCCCGCTGCCCGCGAAAGAAGCGCTGAAACACCAGCGCCTGCTCTTCGGGAAGAATGCCCCAGCCGGAGTCCGCGACCTCCAGCACAGCCCACGGGCCCTGGGGATACACGCGCACGTGCACCGCGCCGCCCGGGTCGTTGTAGCGCAGGGCGTTGTCCACCAGGTTGCGAACCACAGCCTGAAGGGCGCGCGGCTCGCCCCGTAGCCAGACGGCCTCAGCCCGGTCCAGCTGCAGGGTGATGCGTCGTGCCTGGGCCAGGGGTTGCATGGAGCGCACGACCTGGCGCACCAGCTGGTCAAAGGCCAGCGTCGGCCAGCTGTCGGGCGGCGGAGGTTGGCGCAACAGGAGCAGCAGGCCCTCCAGGGTTCGGGTCATGTGGGACAGGGTCGCGTCCACTTCCTGCCACAGTTGGGCCCGTTCGGCTGGGGTCAGGTCGGTGCCCTGGCGCAGCACCGCGGTTTGGATGCGCAAGGTGGCCAACGGCGAGCGCAGCTCGTGGGCCGCGTCGGCCACGAAGCGCTGGTGCGCGTCCAGCACTTCCCGCACCCGGGCCAGAAAGCGGTTGTAGGCCGCGGTCAGGTCGCGCACTTCCTCCTCCGGGCCGAACTCGGGCAGCCGCGGAGGCAGGTTCCGAACATCCAGCTGGTTGACGGTATGTTGCAAACGAAAGAGGGAACGCAGGAAGCGCCCGGTAAGGACATAGGTCCAGGCCGTGGCCAAAGCCACGAGCGCCAGGGTGCCGAGGAGGCCATACCACCAAAAGCGTTGTTGTGCGTGGTGCGCCACGGCCACCAGGTGCAAGGGCGGGCCCAGGGAAGGCGTACTGGACGCCGGAGGGCCGTTCGCACTCGTGGGCCCTGGAGCGACCAACACCTGCTGTGCCGCAGTGGGGATCAGCAGGTAGGGCAGCGAGGCCAGGTACACGAAGAGCAGGAGCCCCAACGCGGCCATCAGCAGGCCCACGCCCCAGGTGATGCGACCGCGCAAACTGCGGTGGAAGAAGCCCTGTGCCGGGCTCATGGCGCGTTCTCCCCAGGGCCGAAGCGATAGCCTCGACCGGGCACGGTTTCGATATAGCGCGGGCGTTGGGCCGAATCGTGAAGCTTGCGCCGCAACGCGTGGATGTGCACCCGCACCGCGTTGGTCAGCGGGTCGACGTCTTCACCCCAAACATGGGCCAGCAGGTCCTCGGGCGTGACCACCTGGCCCCGGTGGCGCATGAGGTATTCCAAGATGTCGAACTCCCGGGGCGTGAGGGCCAGGGGCTGGCCGTGCAGCCAGGCCTTCCGACGGGCCGGGTCCAGGCGCAGGCCCTGCCACTGCAACACAGGGGAAGAGACGGGCATGGCTCGCCGCACCAACGCGCGCAGCCGCGCGGCCAGCACGTCCAGGTCCACGGGTTTGACCACATAGTCGTCCGCGCCGGCATCCAGCCCCTGGACGATATCCTCCGGGCGGTCCAGCGCGGTCAGGATGAGAATGGGCAGGCGGGGATGGCGCTGGCGGATCCAGCGGCACAAGGCCAGGCCATGTTCGTCGGGCAGGCGCAAGTCGAGGATGAGGACATCGTACACATCCCCATCGACCAGCAGGCGATGCCGAGCCTCGGCCGCGCGCAGCGCGAGGTCCACGCGAAACCCCTTGGGGCGCAGCCCCATCTTCAAAGCTCGAGCCAGCGGGAGATGGTCTTCGACCAACAGGGCGCGCATGAAGAGCCCCCTCAGAGCCAAACATTTTTGTTTATTTACAAGCTCAAACTCGCATTAGTCAACGGATATTTTATCAAATACGCGTGGTAAAGGGGAAGCCTCCGCATTTCAGGCTTCCCCTTCTTCAGTAAGCCTTATGCTACAAGAGAGCGCCTATCCGTCACAGCCAGCCGTGTGCCAATAGGGCTGTGCATCTTGCAGCGAGACAGAGTGGTAATCCCAGGCAGTGTCACCTGTAGCACTATGAACGATGGTGCAAGAAGAATACGGGCAATAGCCAGAAGTAATGTACAGATTGCCGGAAGAAGCCTGGAACCACGCATAGAAATAGCGGTATCCAGGCATTCCCCATGTGGCGCGTACACGACTACAACAAGCGTAAATCCCTACAGTGTGGGTAAACCATACCAAGGGTTGAGGCACAGCGCCTTGATCACTTCCCTTAGATTGAGGAACAACAGGCGCTTCGGGGATCGCCGGGCCCGGGAAAAGCTCCCGGCTCCACTTCTCTGTCAAGCGTCGGATCTCCTCCATGGACAACCCCTGGCGGTGGGCCTCGTCGACCCGACGCTCAAACTCCAGGATCTGCTGGATGGCCGCCTCATCCACACCCCCTTGGCGCAGGATGGCGGCCAGCTCTTCCGGCGAACGGACAACGCGGTTGGCCGAAGGGGGAATGATGATAACGCCATCCTGCTGAACCACCCAGCCGTCCGCCTCACCTGCGGCTTCAACGGTGCGAGCCTGTCCGGCCAAAGCCAACACGACCAGGAGGATCAAGCCCATGAACACGACTCCTAGCCATCGTCCTTTCCGAACCATCCTACACCTCCCCATCGAATTGTAGCGTGTTTACCTACCTTCATTGTGACAGTGAATTGCTTTGCGTACAAGTCCACCTTGGTTGACAAGTAAGGGATGGTGCTATCCAGAGATACTGAACGCGGTCTTGGTGGGACAAATACGGATATATCCCCCAGTAAGCACGGACAAGTTCCTTAATCTGAAGTACGTAACACAACTCTCAAATGATAATAACCAAATCCGTACTACAGGGCCTCAATGGATTCGAGGCGCCAAAATGGACACAGCCAACAGGGTCATCATGACACCTGTTAACTTTCTTTTCTTCCCAGGGCCTCGGATTGCTTTAATAGCAAGGCCCAGGATACTTATAGACAGTATAAGTTTGACCCAAATTGGTAGATCGATACAGAGAGCAGATATAAGATAGCACAAATCTAGATAAAAGACCCCCATAGCGGTCAAGAATTCTGACATCATTAGATAAGGATTTTTTCGCATATACATTCTCAGGCTTCCAAATTCCTTCCTCCTTTCCTGCCATCTTGTGTATAAGAAGAGAA
>JAADEP010000039.1 GCA_013153335.1 Chloroflexota bacterium | reverse complement strand
AGACGAACTCCCGTTCCACCGGCATCATGTAGCCCAACAGCCATACGTCCAGGCGCAAGTCGTCGGCCAGGCCGCGCAGCAAGGTCATGGGCACGTGGGTGTGGGCGTTGACGAGCCCCGGCATAATGACCTTGCCCGGGGCCCGGACCACTTCTCGCGCTTCGTAACGGGCTTCCAGTTCGCTCGCGGGGCCGACGTCGACAATGCGGTCCCCCTGGATGGCCACGGCACCGGGCTCGAATTGACGCCACTGGGGGTCCATGGTGAGCACGATGCCTTGGGTGATCAAGCGGTCAACAGGTGTGCGTTGGGTCATAGCACCTCCTTTTCGGTTTTGGTTGGATGGCCGGCTTACAGGACTGGGCGGTCCCGAGGAACTAAGAGCCAACCAAAAGCCAAATTACGCCGCCGGTGGCCGCAAGGGTGGCCGTAGCAGCCCGCCACGTGATGTGCTCACGGAACACCCATCGCCCGATGGGCAGCAGCAACACCGGGGGCAATGCGGTCAGGGTGGTCGCAATCCCCACAGGGATGGTGCGCAGCGCGAAGAGGGAGAGGGACATCCCCAACACCGGACCGACAAGCACGCCCGCGATCAAATAACGCAAAGCTTGAGGATCTTCACGAACCGCGCGCACAGTCAGGCCGGCTTCCCGCCGCACAAAAGCCCAAAGCCAAATGGGCACCATCCCGCCCAGCATGCGCAACAAATTCGCGCTCAAGGCCGGAACCTGTCCCTGCATGCCGCGCTTGGCCAAAAGCACACCCACGGCGCCTAAAAGGGCCGAGCCCAAAGCCATGAGCACCCCGCCCCAATCGATGGCGCGCGGTGCAGCAGCCGACGGGTCGCGCTCGAGAACCACGACCGAAACCCCGGTCAGGACCACCGCGATCGCGGCCAACTGCCACAAAGCCAACCGTTCGCCCAAAAAGACCCACGCCAGGGCCGTCGCCAGAACCGGTTGTAGGTTCAGAATCAGCATGGCCAGACGCGGCCCAATCCGCACAAAAGCAGGGAAAAGGAGCGAATCGGCCAAGGCCAGGGCCACAAACCCCGCGACCAAAAGGTAAAGGGCCTGCTCGAGGGTCACTTGGGGCCAAACGCGGCCATACACAGCCCCATGCAGGCACATAAGGACAAGGGTCGCGAGCAAGAGGCGCCATCGCAAGGTAATGTGCGCGCCAATGCGCCGTCCAGCCAGGGTAAAAAAGGTGGGTCCTAAGGAAAAACATACGGCCGCGGCCAAGGCCGCGAGCTCGCCGAGGATCATGTTGGCCTCCTTGATGCGCGCGTCCGGTCGGCGCGGGGTGCGCCGGCCGGGTTGCTTCAATCTGACTTGTAGCGCGGGTCACACCACCCGCCATCGCAAGCGCGCGCCGCGCAACGCGGCCAGCACTTCGTCCGCGATATCGCGCGCGACGCGGGCTTGCGCCTCGCGCGTTTGCGCCGCGATGTGCGGCGTCGCGACCACCCGGGGATGGGTCACCAACCGGGTCGCGCCGGGGGGTTCATGTTCAAATACGTCCAAACCCGCGCCCAAGACTCGTCCTTCGTCCAAAGCGGCGAGCAACGCGGCCTCGTCGACCACGCCTCCGCGAGCCGTGCTCAGCACGATAGCGCCAGGTTTGAGCTGCGCCAAAGCCTGCGCGTCGAGCAGGCCTCGGGTTTCGGGGGTCAAGGGCACGTGCACGCTGACGACATCGCTACGCGCAAGCAACGTCGCGAGGTCGGCCACAGGTTCAACCCCGCGCGCGGCCAGCGTGGCCTGATCGAGATACGGGTCATAGCCCAAGACGCGCATCCCCAGGCCGCGCGCGCGGCGCGCGACCGCGGCTCCGATACGGCCAACGCCGATGATGCCCAAGGTTTTGCCCGCGAGCTCGATGCCCTGAAAGGCCTTCTTTTCCCAACGCCCGGCCTTCATGCTCGCATCGGCCCGCGGGATGTGCCGCGCGACCGCGAACAGCAAAGCCAGGGTGTGTTCTGCAACCGCGTCGGTCGTGGCTTCCGGGGCATTGACCACGATGACCCCGCGCGCTTTGGCCGCGTCGAGGTCAATGTTGTCAACCCCAACGCCGGCTCGGCCCACGACCCGCAGGCTCGGCGCGGCCGCAAGCAAATCACGCGTGACCTTGGTTCGACTGCGCACAATCAGCGCGTGATAGCCCTGGGCCAGGGCTTGGGCCAAGGCCGCAGGGTCCAAACCGGGTTCCATACGGACCTCGGCCACGTCTTCGGCCGCGCGCAGGCGGGCCAGGCCGTCCTCATGTATGCGATCCGAAACAAAAATCCGCCACATCAATCCGGTGCTCCTGGCGTGAAGGTGTCGCAATTCAGGTTCAAGATAAAGTCAATGATCTGTTCGATTTCTTCGTCGGTGAACATGTCCGCGTACCCCTCAGGCATGATTTGCAGATGAGGGTTCCAAGGCGTGGGCGTGAGCGAACCTTGGGGCAAAGGCGCGGCTTGAGCTTTGGGGTAAAGGATGGACTCGCGCAAGTACGCGCGGTCGATTTCGCCCGCGCGATAGCGGTGCTGAACGCGGCAGAAGCTCGGGGCCAGCTCTTCGTTGGTCACGGTGGTATTGCCCGGGTACGCGTGGCACGCGTAGCACTTGCCCTTCACAATCAGGGCTTCGCCCGGCGAGCGTTCGGATGTGTGCTGGCAACCGGCCAAGGGAACCGTAAGGCCGACCAGCAACACAAGCACGAGCGCAAACCACGCCCGGGCAGGGGCCTTCCTCCTCGGGTGGGATGCACGGGGCTCGAACATGGCAGAATCCCTCCCTTCATCGCTTCAAGCGCCCCAGAAACCGAAGTAGCATATCCAACGAGATAGGTTTTTCGAAAAAGTGCTCAAAACCCATCTCTTGCAGTTCGTCCCGGTACCGGGCCTCGGCCGTCAAGATAACCACGTGGGTCCCTTGTTCGCGCAGGCGGTCCCGGAACTCGCGCAACAGATGGGTCGCGATGCCATCGGGAAGGCGCAAGTCCACCAACAAAAAGTCAAAGGGCTGGGCGGCCAACTTTTGGCGAGCTTGGGCCATGGTGTAGGCTTGGGTCACGTCATAGCCTCCGCGTTGGAGGGCTTTGGTGTACAGCTGATTGAGCAAAGGCTCATCCTCAAGGACCAAGATGGCGGGGCTCATGGTCGTCCTCCTCGGACGGAGATCCGGGGTCAGCCTGGGGGGAGGTGGGAGGCTCGGTTGGGCGCAGGGGGAGGCGAAAGAGGCGCTGCGCGTTCGCGGTGGTCTGCGCGGCCACGGTTTCGAAGGGCAAGCCGCGTTCTTGGGCCAGGCGTTGGGCGATCCAACGCACATACGCGGGTTCGTTGCGCCGGCCCCGATAGGGATGCGGGGCCATAAACGGCGCGTCGGTCTCAACAAGCAGGTGATTCAAAGGCACAGCTCGAGCGACGGCGCGCATCCGGTGGCCGTTCTTGAAAGTCAAAGGCCCGGTCAAACCGATGAAGAAGCCCAGCTCAACGCCGCGCAACGCTTCGCTCGGCCCGGCCGAGAAAGAGTGCAACACGCCGGGCGCCTCGGCCAAGGGATGCCCATGCGCGCGCAAATCTGCGACCCAATCCGCGAGGATGGCGAGCAAGTCCGCGATGGACTCACGCTGATGCAAGATCACGGGCAGGCCGAGCTCCGCGGCCAAATCCAGTTGGGCTTGAAGGGCTTGGCGTTGCAACGGCGGGGGCGTGGCCTCGCGGTAATAGTCCAGGCCGATCTCACCGATGGCCACCACAGCGGGGTCGTTAGCCAGAGTGCGCAACGCACGCAACGTGGCCTCGCCGTGCCAGGCCGTGTGCGCGCTGTTGGGATGCACCCCGACCGCGACGAAATACGCGTCCGGGTAACGATGGGCCCAGGTCAACGCGCGCCGCGCGCCGTCCAGGTCAACCGCGGGGTCAATCCACGCGATGACGCCCGCCTCTTGGGCGCGGCGCACAACTTGGGGGCGATCGGCGTCAAAGGCGTCAAAGTGCAAATGGGTATGCGTATCGATCAGCATGGTTCCCCCATGACCCACGGCCTTTTGATCCTACCATATGTCTAACGAAGCGTGGGTCGTGCCCACAAACCGGGCTCAGAAAGCTTGTGGCGGACTACTCACCCATGGGCCAGCCGCGGGCCAAAAGGTTCAAAATAAGGGTGAGCAGCAGAGAAAGCAACAACGACGTCATGATGGGGAACATGCACGTCACGTTTCCTTTTTGGATGACAATATCGCCAGGAAGGCGCCCAAAGGGCACGCCCAAACGCCCAATCAGCCAGAGGATCACGCCCAGAAAAAGAAAGAGAAGGCCTAACTGGATAAGCAAGCGTCCGAAAGCTTCCATAAATGGCCTCCACTTCGCCGCGATGTAGGATTTTCATTGTACCAAATTCTGGAGAACCGCCGGATGCGGGGCAAAAGCGGTGGGAAAGCAAACCCCAAAAGCCAAAGCCCGGTGCGGACCCGGTTCTGGCGGGTGAGCGGGTGGATTCGCTCGCGCGACCGCTCAGGTCATCCGACCGAGCGATCGCGGCCCGTCCCGCCGTGGTCGGCACGAGAAAAGCTCCCCCGGTCACCAGGGTGCGCGGGACCGGAGGAGCTGGACGCGAACAGACCGCAAACGGGTGAACGTGGGCTGGCTATTCTAAGAAGATCTCCACCCGGTCGCCGTCTGATTCATCCACGACTTCGATAATGCGACCGATTTCCCCGGACGCGATGGCGTCTTTCAGCGCCTGCAGCATTTGCTGACTCTCTTGGTTTTTGAGCGCAGCTGTGCGCGCCGCGATGCGCAGCGCGATATCCACCAGGCTCACCGGGACGTTGACCTGCACCCGGCGGCCATTTCCTTCGAGCACCTGGACGCGCAGCCAACGCGGACGCCGCGCGTCGGTTGAGGATGGCGCGTCTTGGGTCGCGCGCGGGGCCTCGCTCAGCGCGCTGAGCAACCGCGCGGCCTCTTCCGCCGAAAGCTTGCCTTCTTCCACCATCTTCAAAATGCGCAATCGTTCGTCGGACATGGAAACCTCCTAAAGAGAGTTGACAGTCGACAGTCGTTAGTCGACAGTTAAGCCAGACTCCCAACTTCTAACCACCAACTTCAAACAACCAACTTCCTGCTCACCCGCTTCCTACTCACCTGCTTCCTCTCCTTCACCGCTCCAACGCCTCGAGCAGCTCCGCGGCTTCTTCCGCGGTGAGTTTGCCCGCGGCCAGCATGTCCAGGATCCGACGGCGGGCCGTGGCTATGTCATCCTCAGCCACCGCTGCGGTCGTGCCCTCGTCCTCGGTCCCCGCGGTCGGGGCTGGCCGGGTTCGCCCCTGGGACTGAAGCCGCCCGTCGCGGGTCCACCGGGTCAACCAGGTCAACCAGTGCCACAGCTCGCGCCAAAAACGACTCCAGCCGCTCACAACCCCGGTCCCTTGCCAGGCTGTGGGCGGCTCAGGGCCGAGATACACGGCCACGTCCGAGGTCGCGACGATGTGCAGGTCGGGGTTGGGCGCCTGAAGTTCGAACGCGCCCGCACCGCGGTAGGCCGGATCCGTCAGATCCACCCAAATCTCGGGGGCTTCGAGCCGGCCCTGGGCCGCGGTGGACGCGGGCACCTGCACCAACACGGCCTGGGAAGCGCGCACCTGCATCTGTTGCCCGTCCAGCGTGGGTGCCTCGACCTGCACCACCCCATCGACGCGGGCTTGAAGCGCCTTCGGCAGGCCCACGACCTTGAGCGGGCCGGTGCTGGCTTCGAGGGCCAAGCGTTCGGTCACGGCTTCCGCGTGGATGGGTCCGTGAACGCCCTCGGCATCCACCTGAGCCACGCGGAGGAGGCGCACAGGGCCGGTCACGCGCGCCAGGCGCACATGGCCCTGCGTGAGCCCTTCGACCCGGATCGGGCCGCGGCAATCCACAAAGTGCAGCACCGCGTACGGCGCCGCGGTAACCTTGACCGGCCCGAACACGCGCACCGAGCGCGCGTCGCGGCTCCCTTCGCCCACGGCCTTGACCGACACCTCGTCCCCAGCGCCGGCCTTCACGCTCACCGGGCCGGTCACCTGCAGCACCACGGGTTCAGGATGCTGCGGGTCCACGGGAAAACGCCAATGCCAAACCGCACGGGTCATGCTACGTCTCCTGATCCAGAGATTCGCCCCGCAGCAAGCGGGCAGCCTCGTCGGGCGTGATGCGCCCGGCTTCCAGATCGTTCAAGATGCGCTGGCGCTCCTCGGGCGTAGGGCGCCGCGTTTTGGGCCGGGGGTCGTCCGCGGGGCGAAAGCCCATCGCGCGCAAAATCTCG
>JAADEP010000090.1 GCA_013153335.1 Chloroflexota bacterium | reverse complement strand
TACATCTTTGTCAGCATGACCGTGGTCAACTTCTGGGGCGTGGTTTATCCCCTGATCTCCGAGCTGGCCACGGGCGAAAAGGCCAGCGTAGGCCCGCCTTATTACGAACGGGCCATGGGGCCCCTGAGCGCCATCATGTTGTTGCTGATGGGCCTGGCCACCCTCGCGCCCTGGGGTCGAGTGCATTGGCGGCGCCTCGCCCGGTTGATGGTCGTGCCCGCCCTGGTCGGCCTGGCCGTGACCGGCTGGGCGTGGTGGGCCGGCTATCGCATCCCGGGCGCGCTGGTCGGCTTCTTTTTGTTGGGCTTCGTCGCGGGCGCGATCTTCTACGACATGTTTCGGGGCACGTGGGCCCGGCACCGGGTCCACAAAGAGCCGATCTGGCGTTCGTTCTGGCGCCTCATCACCCGCAACCGTCGGCGCTATGGCGGCTATGTGGTCCACTTGAGCATTTTGGTCATGGGGGTGGGCATCATCGGGATTGAGTTCTTCCAGGCCGAGACCCAGCGCACCCTCGCACAAGGCGAATCCCTCACCCTGCGCGATTACACCATCGTGTATGAGGGTTTGGCCATCTTCAACACCCACGACGGGCGTCAGGTCGCGCGCGCGGACATTTCGGTCTACAAGAACGGGAAGAAGGTCGCGGTGTTGCACCCGCGGCAGGATTACTACATCAAAGACCAGCAACCCATGACCATCCCCGGCATTTACAGCACCTGGGGCGAAGAGTTCTACGTGCTCCTGGTGAGCTGGAAGCCCATCACGGTTGAGGGCGCGACGTTCAAGGTGTATCACAACCCCTTGGTCAAGTGGCTGTGGGCCAGTCCCTGGCTCGCCATTCTGGGGATTCTGATCGCGGTATGGCCTGAACGGCGGCGGAAGCCCGCGACGGTCCGCTCGCGCGCGCCGCGGGGTGCGGCCCAAGCGGCCGCGGTGGGCTAAGCCGCAGCATCTTCCGCGTCTGGGGAGGAAGGCGAATGAACGCATCGGCACGTGTTTCGCGCACTACGCCCCTTTGGGCCCTGGTCGGCTTGGGGCTTACATTGGGGATGCTTTTGGTGTTGACCGCGCTGGCTTGGCCCGACCGGGGCGTCCAGGCAGCACCCGTCCAACTCACCCTCACGACCATCGTACCCATCGAATCCATCACCGATGACCAGGTCAACGAGGTCGCGAAGGAGCTCTTCTGCCCGGTGTGCGAAAACATCCCGCTGGATACGTGCGCGACGCAGGCGTGTGAGCAATGGCGGGAGGAGATCCGGGTGATGTTGGCCGCGGGCTGGACCAAGGAGCAGATCAAAGAGGACTTCGCGCTGCGCTTTGGCGATCGGGTGCTCAACGAGCCCCCGCCGCGCGGCCTGCATTTGTTGGCCTACATCGTCCCGCCGGTGGCAATTGCGGCCGGCGCGTTCATCTTGTGGCGCAGCTTCCGCTCATGGCAATCCGGGGAAGAAGCTCAAGAGGCTGCCGGGGCCGCGGATCTGCCCCTATCCGCCGAGCTCGACGATGCCGAGGTGGACGACGAATACCTGCGCCGTTTGGAAGACGAGCTGGATTGACGCCCGCTTTGTGAACCGGGCGGCCATGGCTTGTTGAGGAGGTATTATGACCGGGCCGGATACCCGTACGAACCCGGCACCCCCATCCCCCAAGGCGACGAAAAAACGTCGCAAGATGGGCTGGGGATGGTGGGTGTTGATCGCGCTGCTCTTGCTCTTCTTCGGCATGGTGGGCTTCAAGGTCAAGAAGGGTACGCGGCTGAAGGTCGGCGATAAGCCGCCCGAGGATTTGGTCCTGCACACCTTTGACGGACAGACCATTCGCCTGGGTGACCTCAAGGGGAAAGTCGTGCTCATCAACTTTTGGGCCTCGTGGTGCACCACGTGCAAGGCCGAGGCCGTCGAGTTGGAGCGCGCATGGCGTTATTACCAATCCACTCGGGACGATGTGATCTTCTTGGGCCTGGATTACGTGGACTCCGAGATCGACGCACTCAAATGGATTGAGTACTACGACATCACCTATCCCAACGGCCCGGATTTGCGCACCCGTTGGTCGCAGGCTTTTGGCCTACAAGGCGTGCCCGAGACGTACGTGCTGGACAAGCAGGGCCGGGTCGCGGCGCTGAAAATCGGGCCGTATCAGTCGTATGACGAAATTATCGAGCATGTCGAGCGGGCGTTGCAGCAATCTGAATTGCCGTAGCCCGCTCGGCAAAGGATGAGGACGATGACCGATTATGTGCTGCTCGCGGTGATGGTGTTCGTGCTCTTGAGCGCGGTCGCGCCCTTTGTGCTGCTGCCGTTTCGGCGTCGAGTTTTGACCGATGAGGCGTTGGAACGGGAGCGCTCGGTGCTGCTGGCGCGTCGCGAGGCAGTGATCAACGCACTCCGAGAGCTCGATCTCGACTACGCGGTTGGGAAGCTGCCGGAGGCGGACTACCAACG
The DNA here is from genome assembly GCA_013153335.1 of Chloroflexota bacterium. Taxonomy (GTDB): domain Bacteria; phylum Chloroflexota; class Anaerolineae; order Anaerolineales; family DRMV01; genus JAADEN01. The sequence continues at coordinate 3,859 of JAADEP010000090.1, read as the reverse complement.
CCAGCGCCAGGCCTTGCTCAAGGAAGGCGCGGCGATCCTCAAGGCTCTGGATGCGTTGGAACAGCGCGCGCGGACCTCGAGCCGCGCGGCATCGTCAGACCTGGACGCGCGGCTCGAGGCGCTCATCGCGCAACGCCGCGAGCAGCGGCAACCCGCGCCGGCCCCCGAGGCGGGCGCACCTGCCTCGGGTTCGTCGGCCTCGCCGATCGAGCCTTCGGTCGACGATCTTATCGAGAGTTTGCTGCATCAACGTTTGCAAACCAAGGAAGGGCGCTTTGTGGGCTTTTGCCCGCACTGCGGCGCGCCGGTGATGGAGCACGACCGGTTCTGCGCCCGTTGCGGCCAGCCCCTTTCGCCGCTGGATGAGCAAGATAGCAAACGCAACGATCGGCGACGCAAACGCCGCTCGAAGCGTAAACGCTAAATCCACCCGCTTGAGGTTGACCCATGAGCACCTTTCGCCGAGTGATCGGGCTTGCCCTGGGGTTGGGGCTGCTCGCCACAACCCTGGCTGGCTGTTTTTCGTTTGCGGATGATGTCACCCCGCCTCCCGGCTGGAAGCCCACTCCTGTTCCCCCCACGCCGGACTTGAGTCGCCTTTACCCCATGCAACCGCCGGACCCCGCGCAGGGCCGCATCGCGTACCAACAGAAGTGCGTTGAGTGTCACGGCACCCATGGCCGCGGGGATGGGCCCGCGGCCGAACAGTTGCCCGTCTTGCCCGCGAACCTGGTCGCGAGCGAAACATTGGTCCAGGCCAAGCCTTCGGATTGGTTCTTGGTCATCAGCAACGGCCGCCTGGACAAGTTCATGCCCGGCTTTCGAGCTTCACTGGACGAGCAGACCCGTTGGGATATCATTGCTTACCTTTACGTATTGGGCACGGACGACGACAAACGCCAGCGCGGCCAGGCTTTGTATGAGCGCCATTGCCAGGCGTGCCACGGCCCCCAAGGCCAGGGCGATGGCCCGGATGCGCCCGACGGGCTGCAGCCGTTCTCGCAGCCTTTCTTCGCGCAGAAGAGCGACGCGGATATCGCCACGTACTTGGTCAACGACCACGCGCCTTCGTTCTCCGAGCTGGACGGCGTGGACCGGTTGAACGTGGTGCGTTACGCCCGTTTGTTGACCTTCGCGCGGATGACAGCCTGGCTGCCCACGCCAACGCCGAGCCCAACCACGGCCGCGACCGCCATCCCCACGGCAACCGAAACGCCCGCGACCGAAGCCGCGGGAACGACCACGACCCCGTCCGCGGTCGAGACCCAGGCCACGGCCAGTCCTGAGGCCACCGCAGAGGCCGCGGCCGCAGCGACTGAGACCGCATCGGCCACGCCCGCGGCGACCCTCACGCCCGCGTCCCCAACGCCCGAAGCTACCCCTACGCCCGAAGGCGCGATCACCATCAAAGGCCGGGTGATCCACGGCGGTGGGGGACAAGTGCCGCCGGGTTTGGTGGTTCACCTCAAGGGCTTTGACAACTTCGAAGAGGTGGTGAGCCTCGAAACCACGGTCGCGGAGGACGGGACCTTCCGCTTTGATGGCGTGGAGGTCGCGCCGCACCGGGTCTTCTTGGCCTATGTCGAGTATCAGGGCGTGACGTATGTCTCGGATATCGTGACCGCGATGCCGCCCGAGACCCAAGATCTGGAGCTCAACATTACCATCTACGACACCACGACCGATCGGGATGCGCTCCGCTTTGACCGGCTGCACATCTTTGTCGATTTCTTGGGCGACCGCATTCGGGTTGCGGAACTCTACGTCATCAGCAACGACGGCGATCGCACGGTGGTGCCCGAGAAAGAAGGCGAAGGTGTCGTGCGCTATTACTTGCCCGAGGGCGCGACCAACCTTCAATTCGAACCAGGGCAAGGCGAGCTAGGCAAGCGCTTCCTCGAAGTTCCGGGCGGTTTTGTGGATACGTCCGCGATCCCGCCGGGGCAGTACCAGATCTTGTTCGCGTATGAACTGCCCTATCCCAACCAGCAGGCCGAGATTCGACACAAGGTCGATCTGCCGGTGGGTTCGGTGTTGGTGCTCGTACCGGCCGAAGGCGTGACGGTCGAAGGGGAAGGCTTCCAGCCCGGTGATGTGCGGGATGTGCAGGGCATGGCTGTGCGCATTTATCTAGGCCCGGAGATCGAGGCCGGCGGCGAGGTCGCGTTCAAGGTGAGCGGCTTCCCGAAAGAAACACCGCAAGGCCGCGTGGAAGAGCCCAGTGCAGGCTGGAACCTGCCCCAGGGCAAGGACTTGTGGCTGTTGGTGGGCCTGGCCGCACTCGGCTTGGGCTTGGTGGTGAGCGGCGTGTGGCTGTACTTCCGCTCGGACGAGGAAGAGGAGAAGGCCGAAACCGGGGGGGCGACCCCGTCCGAAGCCTCCACAGCTCGGGCCGCGACCGAGCCCGAGCTCGACGAAACGGCCATCCCCGAGGGTCTGCGTAACGACCCCGAAGCCCTCTTGGACGCGATCCTGGCCTTGGACGAGCTGCATCGGGAGGGGAAGCTCCCGACCGAAGCTTATGAGAAGCGCCGCGCGCTGTACAAAGCCCATTTGGCCCGCCTTTTGGCGCGGGGTAAGGACCAACAAGGCAAGGCTTGATCCATAAGCCGACGGGCAGGCCAGGCTCTGCTCTGGCCTGCCCGGCCCTGGGCCCGCAGGCGCGGCATAGGATGGGGCATGAGCACGCCAGTTTTAGAAGCTCGCAAGCTGTTCAGACGCTTTGGCTCGCGCGTGGTTTTGCGCGGGGTGAACCTGGCCGTCCAACCCGGGGAGTTTGTGGCCCTGCTAGGCCCCAACGGCGCGGGCAAGACCACGCTCTTGCGCATTTTCGCGACGCTCCTGCGTCCGAACCATGGTTATGTCGCGGTGTATGGCCATCGGTTGCCCCAAAACGCGCCTGCTGCGCGGCGACATTTGGGGTTCATCAGTCATCAGCCCTTGCTCTACCCTGATTTGAGCGCAGAACAAAACCTGTATTTCTTCGGGCGCCTGTACCGCGTGCCCGAGCTTGCGGACCGGATCGCCTCGTTGTTGCGGATGGTCGGGCTGTATCGTCGGCGTCGCGACCCGGTGCGCACCTACTCGCGCGGCATGCAGCAGCGGCTGGCCATCGCGCGCGCGCTGTTGCACGACCCTAAAGTGCTGCTCTTGGACGAGCCCTACACTGGGCTGGACCAAGACGCGGCTCAGCGCTTGGACGAGCTCTTGCAGCTCATTGCGTCCCAAGGCCGCTCGGTGTTGATGACGTCCCACGATTTGGGCCGGGTTTTGGATTTGGCGCATCGGTTTGTGGTCCTGACTCAAGGGCGCATCGTGGCCTCGGCCCGCCGGGAGGATATCGACGCGCATGGCGGGCTGCTGACCTTCTACCGCGAGGCCCTCGCCCGCGCGGCGCGCACCCCTTCGGGAGGCAAGGCATGAGCGATTCCAGCTCCCCCACCACGCCTTTGTGGGAGGCTGTGGCGGCACTGGTTTGGAAGGAAATCGTGGCTGAGCTGCGTAGCCGCGGCATGCTCACCAGCATGCTTTTGTTCACCACCTCGGTGCTGTTCGTGTTTTACTTCGCGTTGGAGCTGGACGCGAAGGCGCGCGCGAATGTGTCCGCGGGGGTGTTGTGGAGTACGTTGATCTTCGCGGGTACGCTGGGGCTCAATCGTTCTATGGCCATGGAAAAAGAGCAAGGCGGCTTGGACGGTTTGCTTTTGGCGCCCATCGATCGAAGCGCGATTTACTTCGGCAAATTGCTGGCCAACTGGGCGCTCATGATTGTGGTCGCGGCCTTTGCCATGTTGCTGTATGCGATTTTCTACAACCAATCCTTCTGGAACCTCGGCCTGTGGGCTGTGTTCCTGCTGGG
>JAADEP010000020.1 GCA_013153335.1 Chloroflexota bacterium | reverse complement strand
GGGAATTTCTAGCGGGCGGGTTCAGCCGCCCGCGGGTCAAGCGCGGGTTCCGCCGCCCGCGAATCCCCGCGGCATGGGGGCATAGGCGTGCTTGCGTGCGCGGGCGCCGCGGGCTGGAAGCCCGCGGCTAGTTGGCATAAAATTGCGAGCGAACCATCCGGCCCGGCGCGTGGGCTTGCGATGGGGAATTTCTAGCGGGCGGGTTCAGCCGCCCGCGGGTCAAGCGCGGGTTCCGCCGCCCGCGAACCAGACGCGCGGATTCAGCCGCTGCGGCATGGGCTTCTACGAGATTTGCCTGCACCCGAGGTGGAACGCGGCGCCCCCGCAGGTCCGCGGACCCGCGGTATAATCATCCGGTCATCTTGGGGTTCGAGGCCGTCTATGAGTGCCCATGTTTCGGTGGATGAACTGTGCGTGCCGCCCGAGCTCGGGCTGATCGACGCGATGAAGCGCCTGGACGAAACGGGCTATCGGGTACTGCTGGTGGTCGACGACAAGCGGCGCCTGCTCGGGGTGCTCACCGACGGCGATTTGCGGCGTTACATCCTGCGTACCGGCCGGCTCGATGGGCGCTTGCAAGACGCTTATAACCCCCATCCCATCTTTCTCACTCAAGCGAACTTCAGCGAGGCGCGCGCCAAACGCGTGCTCCTGGAACACCACATCGACGTGCTGCCCATCGTCGACGATATGGGCCGGGTGGTCGATATCGTCACCTGGGCCGATCTGTTCGGCCGCGACGTCCCGCGCGAAGTCCCGCCTGAGGAGCGCATCCACATCCCGGTGGTGATCATGGCCGGGGGCCGCGGAACCCGCCTGCAACCCTTCACCCACGTGCTGCCCAAGCCCCTCATCCCCGTGGGCGAGAAACCCATTGTCGAGCACATTATGGACCATTTCCACCGCTACGGCGTCGAGCAGTTTTACCTGACCCTGAACTATAAGGGCGAAATGATCGAAGCGTACTTCCGCGGCCGCCGCGACCTGCCCTATCGGGTGGAATTCGTATGGGAAGAGGACTTCTGGGGCACCGCGGGCAGCCTCAAGCTGCTCGAGGACCGCATCCAAGATGATTTTATCGTGTCAAATTGCGATGTGATCGTGCGCGCGCATTACGGACACGTTTTGCGACATCACCGAGAACGCCGCGCGGCTCTGACCTCCCTCACCTCCATCCAGCACCACCGCATCCCTTACGGCGTGGTCCATATACGCGAGGGCGGGGAGATCACAGGGCTGGAAGAAAAGCCTGAATACACCTTCCCCATCAACACCGGTGTGTATGTGATAAACCCGCGCGCGCTGGCGTACATCCCGGAACGGCAGGCCTTTGACATGACCGACCTCATCAATGCCCTCCTGCGCGCACGGCAGCGCGTGCTGGCCTACCCGGTGAGCGAGCGGGATTTCGTGGACGTGGGCCAGTGGGACGCGTATCGCGAGGCCGCGCGCAAGCTTTCGTGGCTCTTGTGAGGAGGACCGCATGATTCAAGGGTATCGGGTTTTGGCTGTGATCCCCGCGCGCGGGGGGTCAAAGGGCATCCCGGGCAAGAACATTCGGCCCTTTCTGGGCAAGCCCCTTTTGGCCTGGACAGTGGAGCAAGCCCTCGCAGCCGCGTTCGTGGACCGAGTGGTCGTCTCGACGGACGACGAAGCCATCGCGCGTGTAGCGCGCGAAGCAGGCGCGGACGTGCCCTTCCGCCGACCGGCCGCGCTGGCTGAGGACGATGTGCCCATCGCGCAAGCGGTCGCGCACGCCGCTCGGTGGCTACACGAACACGGACAGCCCTACGATATCGTCGTTCAGCTCGAGGCTACCAGCCCCTTCCGCTACCCAGGTGATATCGACCGGGCCATCCAAACCCTGGTGACCACGCCCCAAGCCCAAAGCGTGGTCGCGGTCGGGCCCGTGACCAACGACCACCCCCTATGGGCCCTCAAGGTGCAGGATGGCTTTCTGACCAAGTTCTGCGATACCGACGCGGGCAACGTCAACCGCCAGTATTTGGCCCGCGCGTATTTGCCCTACAGCATCTACGTGGCCTGGTACGAGCCGCTGATCCAGCATCGCACCTTCTACCTGCCCCGCACCGCGCCTTATTTTCTGCGCCGGGAACAAAAGGTCGACATCGACGACGAGGTCGACTGGTTCTTGGCCGAGTGTTTGGTACGGCGCTATTTGCTTTCCCAAGACGCCCAACCCAAGACGCAGAACCCTAGCCCCAAGGAGGGAACGCGATGAACCCCTTCACCTTCAAGCTGCGCACGCACGTGCATTACGGCCCGGGCACACGCCATCAACTGGCCGATCTGCTCAAACAACGCGGCTTCACCCGGGTGGGGATGGTGATCGACCAAGCCCTGCCCGAGCTGCCCATGTACCAGGCCTGGCTCGAGGCCCTGCGCGACCAGCTCGACGCGTTGCACCTGTTGGTGTACGACCAGCCCTTTGAGCCAACGTACGGCTACCTTGATCAGGTCAAGGATTTCTTCCGCGAGCGCGAGGTGGACGTGCTGGTCGGCGTGGGCGGTGGCAGTGTGATGGACACGACCAAAGGCCTGGCCGTGCTCACCACCAACCCCGTGGAACGCGCGGTAGAACTGCGCGGGTTCCCGACCGGGATTCACCCCCCGGTCCCCGTGGTGATGGTGCCCACGGTCTCGGGTACCGGCAGCGAGGTCACTTATTTTGCAGTCTTCACCGACGAGGACGAAAACCGCAAATTCGGTATCAATACCGAGGCCAACTTCCCGGTTTTCGCGCTGCTCGACCCCGAGCTCGCGACCACCGCGCCCCGCCAAGCGAGCTTTTCGTCCGCGCTGGACGGCCTGGTGCACGCGCTCGAGAGCTTCATGTCCGTGCGTCACACGCCCTTCACCCGGCCTTGGTCCATGGCCGCGGTCGGGCACCTCACCCGAGGGCTGCGCGGTCTGCAGTCCGATCTGCGCGACCTGACCGCGCGCGGGGAGCTGATGCACGGCTCCTATCTGGCCGGAGCCGCGCTCATGAACGCGAGTGCAGGGCCGGCCGGCGCGCTCTCCTATCCTTTGGGCGTGTTCTACCACATTCCCCACGGGCTCGCAGGCGCGTTTTTCTTACAGCACATCCTGCCCTATAACCTCAAACGCGGCTATACCGACTTCGCGGACCTCGCGCCGTATGTTTTGCCCGAACCCTGGCCGGTCGACCGGGCCGAACGCGCGGCCGCGGTCGTCGACGCGCTGCAAGCCCTCATCCGCGAGGCCGGCATCCCCAAACGCCTGCGCGCGTGGGACATCCCGCAAGAGGACCTGGGGCGCATCGCGGACCACGCGATCGCGTACCTGTGGCCCGCGTTCGAGATGAACCCCGTCCCCATGAGCCAACAAGACGCGCGGGACTGGCTCGCGTCGTTATGGTGAGGTACAATTTTTAAGGCCATCGCCAGCAAGGTTTTGGAGGAGCACCATGTCCCCAATTCTGACCGGAACGTTCAAGGTCAAGATCGGCTTAGCGCAGATGCTCAAAGGCGGCGTGATCATGGATGTAGTCACGCCTGAGCAAGCCAAGATCGCGGAGGACGCGGGCGCGGTCGCGGTCATGGCTTTGGAGCGCGTGCCGGCGGATATCCGCGCCCAGGGTGGGGTCGCGCGCATGAGCGACCCCGAGCTCATCCTCAAGATTATGGATGCGGTGTCCATCCCGGTCATGGCCAAGGTGCGCATCGGGCACTTTGTCGAGGCCCAAATCCTCGAAGCCATTGGGGTGGATTTCATTGACGAGTCTGAGGTGCTGACGCCCGCGGACGAAGAGCATCACATCGACAAGCACAAGTTCAAGGTACCCTTTGTCGCGGGCGCGCGCAACCTGGGGGAGGCCCTGCGTCGCATCGCCGAAGGCGCGGCCATGATCCGCACCAAGGGCGAGGCCGGCACGGGCGACGTGGTCGAAGCTGTTCGACATGCCCGCGCGGTGTTGGGCGCCATCCGCCGGTTGCAAAGCATGGCCGAAGAAGAAGTATACGCGTTCGCCAAGGAGATCCGCGCGCCGCTGGAGTTGGTGCTGGAGACCCGCCGCCTGGGTCGCCTGCCGGTGGTGAACTTCGCGGCCGGGGGCATTGCCACGCCCGCGGACGCCGCGCTCATGATGCAGCTCGGCATGGACGGCATCTTTGTGGGTTCGGGCATCTTCAAGTCTGAAAACCCCGCGAAGCGCGCGGCCGCGATCGTCAAAGCCGTGACCCATTACAATGACCCCGCGATCCTGGCCGAGGTGAGCAAGGGCTTGGGCGAGCCCATGCGTGGGCGCCAGGTGATGGACCTGCGCGAGGAAGAGCGCCTGGCAGGTCGAGGTTGGTAATCGCGAGCCGAGAGGAGCGAGATCATGAGCCGGGATAACGGCAAGATCCCTCGGATCGGCGTGCTCGCGCTGCAAGGCGATTTTTTGGAGCACCGTCAGATGCTCGAACGCCTGGGCGCGCTGGTGCGCGAGGTCCGTTTGCCCGAGCACCTGGATGGTCTGGACGGGCTCATCATCCCGGGCGGGGAAAGCACAACCATGGGCAAGCTGGCCGTGGATTTCGGCTTGATCGAGCCCTTGCGCGCGTTCGCGGCCGAAAAGGCGATGTGGGGCACGTGCGCCGGCGCGATTTTTATGTCAAAAGACGCGCGGCGCGATCAGCCCCTCCTGGGGGTGATGAACATCGAGGTCGAGCGCAACGCGTTTGGCCGGCAAGTTGACAGCTTTGAAATCGACATCGACGTGCCCGCGTTACGCGTGGTCGACCCCGACCCCAAGCCCTTCCACGCGATCTTCATTCGCGCACCGTTGATCGAAGCCGTGCACCCGCCCGCGGAGGTTTTGGCTCGCCTGCCGGATGGGCGCATCGTCGCGGCCCAACAAGGGCATCTCCTGGCCACCGCGTTCCACCCCGAACTCACCGACGATCCCCGTTTTCATCAGTATTTCTTGCATCTGGTGCGCCAAGCCGCGCCGGCAAGGTAGATGGCAACGGCGCGGGCCCGAGACGTCGGGCTCGCGCCGAGCCCCGGCGCGCGGTCCCCAAAAGCTAAAAGGAAATGCGTATGAACTTGCGACGCGTGTTACGCCCGCCTTGGCGCCGCTGGCTCCGCGATTTGCGGGCCTGGTTGCGGCCCGGGCTGCGTATCAAGCGCTGGCTCGCCTTGATCTTCTTGGGCGTGTTTCTCATGGCCGTGGGGTTTGCCATGGCCGTGCTGCATATTTACCGCACCACGCCCGAAGCTTCATGGTGGACGTCGTTTCTGGCCCAGGCCGCGCTGCAGTTCTTGCCCCGCTGGATGCGGGTGCTCATCTTCAGCGGCTTAGGCTTGGTCGTGTTGCTGCTCGGGCTCTGGGGGTTGCACCGCTCGCTCCTGGCGCCGTTTGTGCGCGCGGGCCAACCCGTGGTCGATACCCTGGCCGCGTTCCGGCGCCGGGAGCGAGGGCCGCACGTCGCGGTGTTGGGCGGCGGGACCGGGCAATCTACGCTGTTGCGCGGGCTCAAGCACCATACCCACAACATCACGGCCATTGTCTCGGTGGCCGACGACGGCGGTTCCTCGGGCCGATTGCGCCGCGCGATGGGTATCCTGCCGCCGGGCGATATTCGCAACTGCCTGGCCGCGCTCTCAGACGACGAAGATCTGCTCACGCAACTCTTTCAATATCGGTTCCCCAAAGACAACGGCGAGCTGGGCGGCCATTCCTTCGGCAATCTGTTTTTGACCGCGATGATCGGCCTGACCGGCAGCTTTGAGCAAGCCGTGGTCGAAGCGGGCCGGGTGCTCTCCATCCATGGCCGGGTCGTGCCCGCGACCCTCAAGCAAGTGGAGCTCGTGGCTGCAGTGCGGCTACCCTTTGACGCGACCACGGCCATCGTGCGCGGCGAGAGCCACATCCCCCACGCGAAAGGCCAGATCCGTCGCGTGTGGCTCGAGCCCGAAGACCCGCCGGCCTTCCCGCCCGCAATTCAGGCTATCCTGTCGGCCGATATGGTGGTCGTCGGCCCTGGGAGCCTCTACACCAGCATCCTGCCGAACCTTTTGGTGCGCGAGATCCGCGAGGCCTTGCGCGCCGCGCGCGGGCTGCGGGTGTTCGTGGTCAACGTCGCGACCCAGCCAGGCGAGACCGATGGTTTCAGCGCGCAAGACCACCTCGCGGTCATCCAAGAGCACGCAGGCAGGGACCTGTTCGACGTCGTGCTGCTCAACAACCGCTTCGAAGGGACCCTGCCCGAAGGCGTGACCTGGGTGCGCGAAGCCCCCGACCGTCCCATCCCTTACCCCGTCTACCGCGCGGACCTGGTGGACGAAACCCA
>JAADEP010000069.1 GCA_013153335.1 Chloroflexota bacterium | reverse complement strand
GAGCCCATGGTGAGCAAGCCCATACGGAACGCGTATTGTTCCACCTGATCTCGCAGCTCGGGGAAGGGCGTTTTACGTTCGCGGTCGCGCACGAACTCGAGGGCCAACATCAGCCCTTTGCCGCGCACATCGCCGATGGTGGGGTGGCGTGTCATCATTTGTTTGAGCCCCTCGAGCGCGTACGCACCGACCTCGGCCGCGTTTTGCATTAAGCCGTGCTCGACCATATCCAGGGTCTCGAGCGCAGCCACGCTGGCCAACGGATTGCCGCCGTACGTATTGCCGTGCGCACCTTTGGGCCATTGCTCGGCCAAGGACCGCCGCGCGATCATCGCGCCAAAGGGCACGCCCGAAGCCAGGCCTTTGGCCGATGCCACAATATCCGGCTCGACGCCCCAATGCTCGATGGCCCACATCTTCCCGGTGCGGCCCACGCCGGTCTGAACCTCATCCGCAATCAGCAACATACCATATTTGTCGGCCAAGCGGCGTAGCGCGGGGAAGAAATCATCGGGCGGCACGATATACCCGCCTTCGCCCTGGATCGGCTCGACTACAATGCCCGCGACTTCGTCAGGCGGTACCAACGCCCCTAAAATCTGCTCCTCGATGTAACGCACCACCGCCTCGCCATAGCCTTCTCCGGGCCGCGTGCGCAACACCGGGCGGTAAGGGTTCGGATATGGCGCATGTACCACACCGGCCATCCATGGGAAGAATCGCGCTCGAAACGCGGCCTTGCGCGCGGTAAACGCGAGCGAGCCCATCGTCCGTCCGTGAAAGCCGCCCAAAAAGCCAATGAAGAACTTGCGGTTGGTTACGTAACGCGCCAACTTGATCGAAGCTTCTACGCTTTCGGTGCCCGAATTGGTCATGAAGCACATACCGGGCTCGGAAAAGGGCGCGAGTTGGGAAAGGCGTTCGGCCACCCGTACCCAAGGTTCGTGGTAATAGTCGGCTGAGATATGGATGAAGCGCTCGGCTTGGCGCTGAATGGCCTCCACAATGCGAGGATGCGCGTGGCCCGTGGTGAGCACCGCGATACCCGCGATGAAATCCAAATAGCGGTACCCATCCACGTCCCAGGCTTCCACGCCTCGTCCATGGTCCATCACAAAGCCGTAAGGGCGGCCCACGGCTGGGGTAATGACTTGCTTATCCCGCTCGATAATCGCGCGGGCTTTAGGCCCAGGTACCGGTCGCAATTCCATATCCGCCTCCTTCGCGAGGGTGCCATTGGTTGGTGACAGGAAGACGAGGTTGAAAAGATTATACCCCAGCCTGGGGTTCCCGTGGTACAATACCGGCAGGAGCGGGGAGCACGGCCCCTGATTCGCCGGATGAGGCGACGGGGGCCGTGACAATCCTATGCCGAACGCGCAGGCGACGATGGAACGACGGTTACCGAACCCCCGACGGGCGTGGTGGACGATCTTCGCGCCCTTGTTGGTGGCCACGCTATTGGTGGTCGTGGCCATGGTCGGGGTTGTCGAAAGCCCAACCCCCGTGCTCGCGCGCGGGGCCGCGGTAGTGGTCGCGTATGCGGCCTTAGGGCTGATGGTGGTGACCGTCGGGGTTTTGGCCGGGCTTGTATACATCAATTGGCGCGTTTGGCGCGCGTGGCCGCGGCTCGCCCATACCTTGTGGCGCTGGCAACAGCAGGCAGAGGCCGCACCGAGCATGGTTCGGCAGTTGGCCTACCGAATTGCGAAGCTTATCATCGCGCCGCGCGCATTCGCGGCCCGCGTGCGGGCTGGGCTTCGGGTTCTGCGTCAGCTTGCGCCCCGCCCGCGCTTGCGAGGAGGCAGGGGATGAGTTCGGACCGGACCGACCGCGCACCCTTGGGCGTGCTGATGCTGGGCGCGGTTTTGGGCGCGCTCGTGGGCGCATGGATCGCACGCGAGCTATGGCTGCAAAACCAAGCCGGGCGCCCGCTCAACGCGCGGCAGGGCTTGCGCATCGCGTGGGTCGTGCTCAAGGCCATGCGCCAACTCACGAACCTGGGTTGAGGTTATGCCTCGACGGCGCACCCGCACCAGTCGCTTCGGCTCTTCGGGCCGGGTTACCCACGACGCGCGGCCCTTTTATCGTTCTCGCCTATACCATGATGTCCCTGTTCCCCCGCGGGACCGCGCATATCACGAGACCCCCCTTCCCCCCCAAGTGACCAACCGCATTTTGTGCGCCTCATCGGAGGACATGCGCGCGTTGCCCGACGCGAGCGTGCACCTGATGGTCACGTCCCCGCCTTACAACGTGGGCAAAGAATACGACGCCAACCTTACGTTGGCCGAATATCGGGCTTTTTTACGCCGCGTTTGGGCGGAAGTGTATCGGGTGTTGGTCCCGGGAGGCCGCGCGTGCATCAATATCGCGAATTTGGGGCGCAAGCCTTACCTTCCCTTGCACGCGTTTCTCATCGAGGATATGCTCGAGCTCGGTTTTTGGATGCGGGGCGAGATCGTATGGGATAAGGACGCAAGCGCGGGCGTATCGACAGCCTGGGGGACGTGGCGCTCGCCGGTCAACCCGACGCTCCGCGACGTGCACGAATACATTTTGGTGTTTAGCAAAGGCCCAGCTCGCCGCCGCGCCCCATCCCACCGCATCACCACCCTGACGCGTGAGGAATTCCTTGCGTTCACCAAGAGCGTGTGGCGTTTCCCCTCCGCATCCGCGCGGCGCATTGGTCATCCCGCGCCCTTCCCCGAAGAATTGCCTTACCGCTGCATCCAGTTGTATACTTTCGTGGGCGAGGTCGTGCTCGACCCCTTTATGGGCAGTGGGCAAACCGCGTTGGCTGCGCTGCGGTCAGGGCGTCGGTTCGTGGGTTATGAGATCGTCGAAGCCTACGCCCAACAGGCCCAGGCACGAGTTCAAGCTCGATTGCAGGAATGGTACGCCCGCGCGCGTAAGCCCAGTCCCAATGGAGCGAAGCTTGCATCCGCCTCGCCGAATCTTCGTCGCCTGAGGAGGCCCTCATGAGCACCACGTTGCATCCGCAAGACGCGCTGGCCCGCATGCGGGAGGACCCCGCGGTCATCGCGGTTCGAGTCATTGTGGCCGCGGACGCATGTCCCGCGTGCCTCGCGCTTGCCGGAACGTATGACTTGGACGACGTGCCCGCGCTGCCGGTGGAGGATTGTTCGCATCCCGAGGGATGCCGCTGCTTTTATGAGCCGGTTTTGGCCGAAGTGTATCCGTAAAGCCTAAGGAGTTGTGATGCTCGGCCAAGGGCCCTTGCGTTGGGTGTGGGCGTGGCTTCTTTGGGGATGGTTCGGGCTCGGGCTGGCCGCGTGCGGGGGGCTCGCGCCCGCGACCTCCCCGCCGCCGCCCGCGATCTATACTGCGACCGCGACCCCGGTGCGCGCTACGCCTACACCGACCGCGCTGCCGCCCGCGCTGGCGATTGTTGAAGGGCCGGACACGCCCCCGACCGCGGCCACGTGGGCCGACCGCACGCGCGCGTGGGCCGATGCGCGCGGTTGGCGTTGGCTCACGGTGCCCGATGGCGAGAGTCTGCCCCCCCTCGCCCCCTTCGGTGCAATTCTCGCGTTGCCTCCTGTGTCGGTGGATGAGGCAGCTGCCTGGGCGCGCGCATACCCCCAAGCCCGGGTTTTGGCCTGGGCCGAGCACGCGCCTTCCGAGCCCGATGCCCTGCCGCAGAATTTGACCGTGGTGGTCACCCAGGGCTTGGATGTGGAAAAGCAGGTCTTCTTGGCCGGCTATGCCACCGCGCTCGCGACCACGCACTTTCGGGCCGGCTTTTTGTACACCTCGCCGCCCGGTTATGCCGCGGAGTTTATCGCGGATCTGTTTGCCCAAGGCGCGCGCTATTACTGCGGTTTGTGCAACCCCGCGTATCCACCGGTTTTGGCCTATCCGTTAGCGGTTGAGGTGCCGCCGGGGGTGACAGACCAGACGACTTGGGAGGAGAACGCGCGGCGTCTGTTGGCCTTAGGCCCCTTTGAAGCGGTGTTTGTGTACGGCCCGCCTGAAGCCGCATGGGCCATCCCGGTGCTCAAAGAGAAAAACGTCACCGTGCTTTGGGCGGGCGAACCGGTCGAAGGCGCTGACGTCGCGTTTTACGCGGATGTCTGGGCCCTGCTGGATGACGCCTGGGGACACGCGTGGCTCGAAGGCGAGGTCGAACCCATCGTCCGGGCGCCGTGGCAGGTGCGCGTGCTCCAGCCCAATGCCTTTTCACCGGGCCGGGTGCGACGCTTCGAGACCGTGCTCCGCGAGGTGCTCGCAGGGTATGTGGCCCCGTACGTCGAGCCTACCCCGGCCCCGTAATTCGGTTTTCTCTCAAGGAACGTCCGTATCCAAAACCTGGGCTTGTGTTTGCAAGTGGTCGCGGATGATCGAGCGCAGGAGGTCCAGCGCGTCGATGATGCGCGGGTCGTTGAGCTCGTAAAACACGGCTTGCTTGTGGCGCTTGGCGCGCACCAAACCCCGTTCCCGCAAAATTTTGAGGTGGCGAGATACCGCGGGTTGGGACAGCCCCAGGATGCGCGCCAGGGTGTTTACGTTCTTGGGCTCGTCTTCGAGCAGGTGTAAGATCTGGATGCGGGTTGGGTCAGCCAAACCCGCGCACAAATACGCGTAAAGATGAGCGCTTTCGTCGGGTAGTGGTATCGTCCCCATCGTCCCTCTCCCTGGTTCGAGATGAAAGTGGAACGCCAAGCGCGTTTTTGCGCTTGTTTCACAGATAAGTATATTCAAAAACGGCGCGCAAACCAGTGACCAATGGCATCGCTTGCCCTTTGGACACGCGGAGGGTGATATTGCTCACTTGCGTTGTATCAGCCGGATATGGGGGAACGGTCTACCGCGAGCGTTGCGCGCGCCGGCGCATCCACGCCAGGGCTCGAGGCCAAACCCGCTGAAAGAGATGATAGGCCCAGGGGCGGGGGAGGTAATCCCAGGCCCCTAACGTGCGCACGATTTGTCCGCGAAAGCCGCGCTTGAAGCCCCATACCCCCCATAGGGGGTCGGCTTCGTGGAATTGGGTTGGAACGCCCCACAGGTCGTAACGGGTGCAGCCCTGGGCTTTGAGCCAGCGAATGATGGCCCATTGCAGCGCGTAGTTGGGCATCTTTTCCCGATGGGCTCGGGTCGACATCCCATGGAAAAACCAACCGGTCTTGGCAAAGTGGGGTACGAACGCGGCCGCTACGGCTTCTCCTTCCACTTCAGCAATAAAGCCCTGGCCCATGTTGGCCTGGGTGAAAAGGTGCCAAATGCGCAGGTAATAGTCCCGGGGCCGAATGACAAAGCCGTCGCGCGCAGCTGTCTGCGCGTACATGCGATACATGAGGTCCCAATCGGCATCCCCTTGCGCCAGACGAACCCGAACGCCTTTGCGCGCGGCGAGCCGGATGTTGTAGCGCGTTTTCTGTTTCATGCGCGCGAGAAGCTGATCTTCATCCAGGGTCAAGTCCAGCACCATGGTGTTGGGAAACTGGACTTGTTGCTCGGACGGCTGCCAACCGCGCTGTTGAAGCAGCCCCTGGACCGCGATGCCCGTAGGGTTGGGTTGTGCGTCTTCGTCGTCGGGAAGGCCATAACCCACGGGTAAGTCGGGATCGATCTTGACGAACAGCGCGCCCGCACGACGTCCCCAAGCTTCGAGATCGGCCAGCACCTGGCCGCGCAGCGCGGGCCAGCTCCAGGGCAAGACCGGCCCCCGCGGCGCGTAGAGCGCGGTGAGTCCCCAAGGCCCGCGGCGGCGCAACACCAGCGCGGCGGCCGCGGGTTCCCCGCGCGCCTTCCACAAAACCGGGTGCGGCTGCCAGCCATACGCGGCTTTGACCTGACCCCACTGCCACGTTTGCAAAAAATGGGCGTGCGGGAGCCGAGCGACCAACGCGTTCCACGCGCGCGGGTTTTGTCGAAAGGGTTCCATGCTGGCCTCCTACCTATTTTGCCTCGAAACCGCCGCGCTGCCAGGTTCGAATCGCCCGTTCGTGCGCGCTACCGGCCAGGGCTTCGGGGATCTCCGACGCGGCGAAGAACCGCACGGCGCGCGCTTCGTGGGAAGGCTGCAGCGTACCACCGACGATCTCGCCTCGATATACAATCAGCAGTCCATTGCCGCGGGGGTCGTCGTCAAAGGCATAGACCGCCAACAACGGCCCCACGCGCACTTCGAGCCCGCATTCTTCCCGCGTCTCGCGCGCGGCCGCTTCTTCGGGGGTCTCATCGACTTCCACATAGCCCGCGGGCAAATACCAATGGCCCGCCCAAGGGGCGTGGTTGCGCTGTACAAGCAAGATCCGTCCGTTGTCTTCGATGAGCAGGCCCGCGCTCACCTTGCGGTGCGGGTAATATACCCATCCGCACCGAGG
>JAADEP010000092.1 GCA_013153335.1 Chloroflexota bacterium | reverse complement strand
ACCCTCTACCAATCCGGCAAATATGCCGGTCGCCGACGCCTCTCCAAGCGCGGTTCGCCTTTGCTTCGTCATGTCTTGTACCTCATGGCCAGCTCCCTCAAACGCTACACCCAGCGTTTCGCTCAGGCCTATGCCTACTATCGCCAACAAGGCCGGGCCGCCCGGGAGACCCTGGTCATCCTGGCTCGCAAAACCCTGACCATGCTCTATCATCTCCTCTCTCGCCTCATCCCCTTTCAGGATATTCCCGTTCAGGAGGCGCATGCTTATAGTTGACTCCTAATGGGATGGGCTCAAACCAAGCCTCGCCGCGCGCTCGGGCGGGCGTGATCGCTCGAAACGCGCGGCGTTGTTTTGGTGCTGAGCGGCCCGCGCGGCCGCGGGACTGAGCCCAGACGACCGCGCGGGCTTGGGGCCTAATAGGCCATGCCGGTGATGCGGCGCAGTTTTTCGAGCCGGTGCGTGGCTAGAATCTCGCGCACGGTGCCGGTGAGCCCGCGCACGACCAGGCTGTGGGTGCGCGCGCCGTCGGCCGAATATTTGACCCCGCGCAAGAGCTCGCCGTCGGTGATGCCGGTTGCCGCGAAGAACACGTCGTCCGACGCGACCAGGTCGTCCAACGTCAGCACTTTCTCAAAGTCGTAGCCCATTTCGCGGCCTTTGCGCAGCTCTTCCTCGTTGCGCGCGTACAGCTTGCCCTGGATTTCGCCGCCCATCGCGCGCAGCGCGCACGCGGCAATGACCCCCTCGGGCGTGCCGCCGATGCCCATCAGCACGTCGATGCCCGAATCGGGCCACGCGGTCATGAGCGCGCCCGACACATCGCCGTCTGGAATGAGTCGGATGCGCGCGCCCAAGCGGCGCACCTCCGCGATCAGCTCCGCGTGCCGCGGTCGGTCCAGGATGACCACGGTCAGGTCGCGGACGTCCATGCCTTTGGCCTTGGCGATGCGCCGCAAATTGACCTCGACCGGGGCTTCGATGTCGATCACGCCCTTGGCTTCAGGCCCGACCGCGATTTTGTGCATATAGACGAACGGCCCGGGGTTGAACATGGTGCCCCGAGGCGCGACCGCGACCGTGGCAATGGAGTTGGGCTGCCCGTTGGCCAGGGGTCGCGTGCCGTCAATGGGGTCGACAGCCAGGTCAACCTCAGGGGGCTCGCCTGTGCCGACGCGTTCGCCGTTGTAAAGCATGGGCGCTTCGTCTTTTTCCCCTTCGCCGATGACCACAATTCCATCCATTTCAATGCTGTTGAGCATGTGCCGCATCGCGTCGACCGCGGCCTGGTCCGCGGCTTTGCGATCCCCGCGGCCCATCCAACGGCCCGCGGCCAGCGCGGCCGCTTCGGTGACGCGCACCAATTCCAACGCCAAGTTTCGGGTGGGCTGGGTTCGATTATGCCTCATGAGTTCACCCTCCTGACCTTTTCGGATCGGATTGGTTTCCGCGCCTTCATTATACCCAGCTCGTATGTTGCTCTTGCTGCCGCTTCCCGGGCCTGGTGTTGAGGTCGCGTATAATCCCCTGTGGAAACGCTTCTGACCCTGCGAGGTTCCTGTCATGCCCATCCCCGTATTGCCCCCCGCGTGGGTTACTTTCCCCGGCCAGGGCCAGCCCGCGCACTTGGCGCCCGCGAACGGGTTCCCGCCCCAGGTGTATGGCCCCTGGCTCGCGGGCTTGCAGGACGTGTTCACGGTCCGCAGTTTGGTGCCTTACGCGATGCGCGCGTCCGAGCCCCCGCCTCGGGATCTGGAATGGCTTGACCTCGCGCATGAGATGGCCCATCACCTCGACCGGCTTCCGGCGCGCGGGTGGGTCGGTATCGGCCATTCCCTGGGCGGGGTGCTTTCCCTCATGGTCGCGGTCGAGCGGCCCGAGATTTTCCGCGCGTTGGTGTTGTTAGATCCAGTCTTTTTGCCCGCGCCGTTGTTGTGGGGCATGCGGGTGCTGCGCGCGCTGCGGCAAGAGTTCCGCTTTCCGTTGGCTCGCCAGGCGTTGCGGCGGCGTCGCATCTTCCCCAGCCGCGAGGCCTTTGCGCAGCGTTATCGGTCGCGCGCGTTGTTCCGTTCGTGGCACCCTGACGCGTGGCAGGCCTATGTCACCCATGGGCTGCGCGCGACCGAGCACGGTTTTACCCTGGCCTATGACCCCCGCTGGGAAGCGACCCTGTTCGCGCGCGTGCCGGTGGATGTTTGGCGCTGGGTGCGTCGCGCGGGTGAAGCCGCGATCCCTGCGGTGATTTTGTACGGCGAGCATTCCGAAATCTTCCGCTGGGGCGTGCTCCGACGCCTTCGGCGTTGGTGGCCCCAGGCGCGCTTGGTGCCCGTGCCCGGACGGGGCCATATGTTCCCCATGGAAGCGCCCGAAACGACCGCGGCGCTCGTGCGGGACGCGTGGCAGGCCCTTCCCCAGCCGCGAGAAAAACAAACGGCCAGCGAGCCGTAGCCCGCTGGCCGTGCGGCGCGATGCCGACCGGCTTAGCGGTCTTTCTCCCAATCGAACCAGGTGAGGATGAGCTGCCGCGCCGCGCGCACTTCGTCCACCCGACCAAAGGGCGTGTTGTGCGGCGCTTCGTGCAGGATCTCGGGGTTCTCGTGGGCTTCGCGCGCGATGATCTTCATGGCCTCGATGAACGCGTCCAACGTGGCCTTGCTTTCGGTCTCGGTGGGTTCGATCATCAAGGCCTCGTGCACGATGAGAGGGAAGTAGTTCGTCGGCGGATGGAAGCCGAAGTCCATGAGCCGTTTGGAGATGTCGATCGCGCGCACGCCGGGCGCGTCGGGCCAGCGGCCTTCGGCCACGAATTCGTGCTTGCACAGTCGGTTGTAGGGGATGCGGTAGGTGTCTTGCAGCTGGACCCGCAAGTAGTTGGCGTTGAGCACCGCGTCTTCGGCCACCTGGCGCAGGCCCTCAGCCCCCAGCATGAGGATGTAGGTCAGCGCGCGCACCATCACGCCGAAGTGGCCGTAGAAGGCCTTGACCCGGCCGATGCTTTTCTCGGGCCAGACGAAGTCGTAGAGGGGCGTGCCGTCTTCGTCGTGGCCCACCATCGCGACGATGGGACCGGGCAGGTAATCGACCAGGTGTTCGGCCACGGCCACCGGCCCTGAGCCCGGCCCACCCCCACCGTGGGGGGTGGAGAAGGTCTTGTGCAGGTTGAGGTGCACCACGTCAAAGCCCATGTCGCCGAAGCGGGCGATGCCCAACAGCGCGTTCAGGTTCGCGCCATCGCCATAGACCAAACCGCCCGCGTCGTGCACAGCCTGCACGACCTCGTCGATGTGCTCTTCGAACAGCCCGAGGGTGTTCGGGTTGGTGATCATGAGGCCGGCCAGGGTGTCGTCACATTCGGCCTTGAGCTTCTCGAGGTCGATGTTCCCGCGCTTATCCGACGGGATTTCGACCACGCGCATGCCGCTCATGGCCGAGGACGCGGGGTTGGTGCCATGGGCCGAATCGGGCACCAGGATTTTGTTGCGCTTGGTGTCGCCCCGGCGACGATGATATTCGCGGATAATCAGCACGCCGGTGAGCTCGCCGTGCGCGCCCGCGGCCGGCTGCAGGCTGACGCCGGCCATGCCCGTGATTTCTTTCAGGGCTTCTTGCAGGGTATACATAACAGCCAGCGCGCCTTGCACGGTCTCCACCGGCTGCAAGGGATGGATGTTCACAAAGCCCGGCAGGCGGGCCATGTCTTCGTTGATCTTGGGGTTGTACTTCATGGTGCACGACCCCAAGGGATAGAAGTTGATGTCGACGCCGTGGTTGTATTGGGACAGGCGAGTGTAATGGCGTACGACATCGACTTCAGACACTTCGGGCAAGGGCAGATCCGTGCGCAGCAAGTCTTGCGGTACCTCGGCTTGCGGCACGTCCGCATCCGGAAAGCGCACGCCTCGGCGCCCGGGGGTCGACAGTTCGATCAGGAGGGGTTCCCGGATCTTGACTTCTTCTTGCGTCATGGCGTCCTCCTTACCCTTGCCGCGCGATCGCGTCCAGCGCTTGTACCAGCAGGTCGATCTGCTCGCGCGAGTTCATCTCGGTGACCGCGACGAGCAAGTGATGGTCCAGCTCAGGATAGTCCTGGCTGAGGTCATACCCGCCGAGGATGTCGAATTCATCGAGGAGCGCGTTAAGCAGCTCGCGCGCGGGCATGGGGGTTTTGACGGTGAACTCGTTGAAGAAGGGCGTGTTCGGGAAGGCCAGCTCATAGCCCTCCAGCGCGGCGATTTGTTGGGCCGCGTAGTGGGCCTTGTGATAGTTCAGGGCCGCGACTTTTTGGAAGCCCTGTTTGCCCAGCAGGCCCAAGTACACCGTCGCGGCCAGGGCCATGAGCGCGTTGTTGGTGCAGATGTTGGACGTGGCGCGCGCGCGGCGGATATGTTGTTCGCGCGCGGTCAGGGTGAGCACGTACGCGCGTTGGCCTCGGCTGTCGATGGTTTCGCCGACCAGCCGGCCTGCGATTTTGCGCACGTACTTTTTGCGGGTCGCGAACACACCCAGGTAGGGGCCGCCAAAGGACAGCGGGATGCCCAAGGGCTGGCCTTCGGCGGTGACGATATCCGCGCCCATGTCGCCAGGGGCTTTGAGCAGGCCCAAGGCCATGGGGTTGACCGCGACGCCAAAGAGCGCGCCCCGCTCGTGGACGGCTTCGGCCAGCGCGGTGAAGTCATACACCCGACCGAAGAAGTCGGGATATTGCACCATGACCAGGGAGGTGCGGTCGTCGACGTAGTTGAGGACCACGTCAGGTTCGGCCATGGGGCCTTCCTCGGGCACGACGACCTCCCGGTCCGAATGCTCGTAATACGTGCGCGTGGTCGCGAGATATTGGGGATGGAGGGACGGCGCGAGCACGGCCTTGGGCCGTTTGCCACGGAAGACGTGGTAGGCCATATTGACCGCCTCGGCCACCGCGGTCGCGCCGTCGTACATGGACGCGTTGGCTACCTCCATGCCGGTGAGCGCGCACATGAGGCTCTGATATTCGAAGATCGCGTGCAGCGTGCCTTGGGAGACTTCAGGCTGGTAGGGCGTGTAGGCGGTGTAGAACTCGCCCCGCCGCAGGATGTGATCCACAACCGAGGGCACGTAGTGGTGATAAGCGCCCGCGCCCAAAAACGAGATAAGATCCCGGCCCACTTGCTCGTTCGCGTCGGCCAGGGTTTGCATCTGCGCGGCCGCTTCCATTTCGGTCATACCCTCGGGCAGATTGAGCTTGGGGTAACGATACGCTTCGGGGACGTCGACAAACAAGTCCTCGATGCGCTCCACGCCAATGGCGCGCAGCATGGCTTGACGTTCTTCTGGCGTATGGGGGGTGTACATGCCCACCTCCTTCGAGGATGGCTATTCTTCGGCCCGTTCTTCGCAATATTGCCGATACGCGTCCGCGTCCATGAGCTCATCTAATTCGCTGGGGTCACTCATCTCAATGCGCACCAGCCAGGCCTGGCCGTAAGGGTCACTGTTGACCAACTCGGGCGAATCGGCCAGCGCCTCGTTCACTGCGACCACCTTGCCGCTCACGGGCGCGTACACATCGGCCGCGGCTTTGACCGACTCGATGGTCGCGATGATATCCCCTTTGTTCACCGTATCGCCCTCACCGACGATGAACTCCACATACACCACATCCGAAAGCTGGCTTTGGGCATAGTCCGTGATGCCGACCGTGCCGTCTTCCGGATTGATCCACTCATCGCTCTTGGTGTACTTCAGGTGCGCGGGGATGTTCCAGGACATACGCTCCTCCTTGGAGAATAGGATTTAATGCGCAAAGGGCACGCCGAGGGCCTTAAGGCCCCCCAGCGTGCCCCCTGTCGTGCAGCCTGAGAGATGCGCGCCTTGTGGGCGCTTGCCCCTTCGGCGGCGCGGGTTATCCGCGCGCTTTCCAGGGGTGCCGGGCCACCGGAGTCCTTTTGCCTGAGAGTTTCACCCGCATATGCGAGCTTGCCCCTTCGGCGCCCACCGCGGCTTACGCCCGTGGGTCTCTCCCCCGGTGGCCGGGGGTCGGCTTCATCGTGCCACCTTGGCGCTTTTATTATACCAAAGCCCCACGGACTTTGGCTTCGCACGAGCCTTTTGGGAAACCAAGGAACGTCAGCTCTCCATGCTCTATCTGCTCAGCAACGCGTGGGATGGCGTCGGAATTCCGGATCGTGTGCGCGGCCGAAACCCTGGCCACACGCTTGGCCCCTGCTTCGCTGTGACGGCTGCTGGGGGACACCATGCCTTGTTGCTGACCTGCCCAGGAGGCTGCTCGGGGCCCGGGTTGCTCGCTTTAAAAAGAAAGAATCCCTCCGGCGCGAGGCCGGAGGGACGCGGGGGAAGGGGTAAGTTTATGCCCGCTAGGGCATAATCCCAGCTTCATGCAGGCGGTTGT
>JAADEP010000153.1 GCA_013153335.1 Chloroflexota bacterium | reverse complement strand
AATTCGGCTTCGGCCCCGGGCACGGATTCCGGCTCGGCTTCCGGCGCTCCGGCCCCTTCTTCCCACGGCCAGGCCGGTGCTTCGGGCTCGAGCTCGGCTTCGGCCTCGGGCATGGCTTCGAGCTCGGCCTCAGGCGCCCCGGCCTCTTCTTCCCACGGCCAGGCCGACGCTTCGGGCTCGAGCTCGGCTTCGGCCTCGGGCTCGACGTCGGCTTCAGCTTCGGGCCCTTCGCCGAACCAATCGCCTTCCCACGCGTCCGTGGGGATGCTGGTATCCGGATACGGCGCAGCTTCCTCGACGTCAGGGGCCGAACGCGCGAGGTCCTCGGCCTCGGGGGCAGCGAACGCGTCGTCAGGTTCCGCCGGCTCGGGCTGCGAAGCCTCCGCGCGCGTGTCGGCCTCCTCGGGCAAATCCAGCCAATCCGAAGCTTCGGCGCCTTCCTCGTCGAGGCTCTCGGTACCTAAAATGCGACGCAGCCAATCGGTATCGCTCTCTTCTTCAGGCATGGGCCAGGGCCCCTCCTGAGGTTCGGTTGGCCGCGTCCCTTCGGGTTCGTCGGGGCGCGCAGACGGCAACAAAGCCCCGCACTGTTGACAGACTTCAGCCGACGCGGGGTTCCATGCGCCACACTCGGGACAACGAACTTGCGCCCCCATCCTCCGTCTCCCATCACAAAGGTTCTTGGTAGGGCCGATCAATGCCCAGAAGCACGCGCAGGCCCGCGGTGATCAGGCCCAAACTCAGGCCGATCAGAAGGCCCCGCAATGCCGGTGACACCAACCACGTCTGAAGCATGCGGGCGCCAACGTCAGCCAGGGTGAACCCCATCCCGCGCAAAATATCAAGTCCTAAGAAGAGGAAAATGCCCAACACAAAGGACACGAGCATCGGGCCCCGCTGCCGGGCTAGCAAACGCATGCCGCGGTAGGTCAAAATCACCGCGAACAAGCCCAAAAGGCTCATGGCCGCGGGTTCCAACACATACGTCCGCAACCAACGCGCCCATGGCCCTCCAGGGCCTTGTAAGGTAGTCACGCTAAACCCGATCACAAACGCCAGAAGGAACAAACCGCGGGCCCAAACCGACCCAGAGCCGCGCAAGTTCTGGCGTAGCATATCCCAGCCGCCCAACAGGAAGAACGCCGCGTACAAAATCGCGCCCCAAGTCGAGAACGCCCATTGTACCGGGCGCCACATGGGTAGGGGCAACAGCATGACGAGCAGCATGACAATGCCAACGGCCAAAACCAAGGCGACGCGTATGAGCTGACGCATAAGGACGTCCTAAGGTCTCGGGATCGGGTGCGTGAATTATAACACAGACTTTGGTCCGCGCTTTATAGGCTTCAAACCCGCGGGGCTTGCTAGGTTTCGTCGCTATCTTGACGGGTTTGCAACCAAGAGCCCAAACGCTGGCGGAGTTCCGCTTCCAGGTCGTCCAACAAGCGTTCCGCTTGCTCAGGCGTGGCTGCGCGCGCGGTCAGGCGAAGCAACACCCGTCCGGGCCGGGCCGCCAAGCCCAAACGGGGGTTGGCTTGCGCTTCCAGGTCGCCCACGCGTGCGTCGACGTCGGCTTCTACCAGGCCTTCGACCCACAAGTGTCGCACCCGCACCACCCCCGCATCCGGGAAGCGCTCCTGCAGATAAGGCAGGCCGTACGCCTGGAACATGCGCTCCATCTCTTTAGGCACGCCCGGCAGGGCCATGACCAACCCTCGCTCGGTTTCAACCACAAAGCCCGGCGCGGTGCCAACTTCGTTGGGGAGCAGGTGGGCCCCTTCCGGCACATACGCCTGCCGACGCGCGTTCTCGCCAAGGGGGCAGCCTCGGGCCGCATAACGGGCCTGGACCATCTCCCATGCTTGAGGCGAAAAGACCAAAGGCCGGCCCACCGCGCGGGCCAGGCCTTCGCGCGTGGGGTCGTCGACCGTAGGCCCAAGGCCGCCTGTGGTGATAACCACCGCACTCCGCGCGAGGGCCTCGTCCACCACCTGGGCGATATCTTCCACCTGGTCGGGGATGGTGGTGTGACGCCGCACATCCAGGCCGATATCCCGCAAATGGCGCGCGAGGTAGGCCGAATTGGTGTCCACAGTATCGCCCGAGACCAATTCCGAGCCAATCGCGACAATTTCGGTTCGAGGAGCTTGGGACGTGGTCATCGGTACCTCCTGGGGCTAAAAGGCTATTATAATCCGCCCAGGAGGGATGCCCATGGCGAAGGATCGATGGACGCGCATGGCCCACGTTTTCTGGGTACTAACCCTGCTTACCCTGCCTGTCACGAGCTTCCGTTTTTACCCGAGCGCGTTCGGTGCCATGGTCCGGCCCCTGGCTTTTGGGCCGTTGATAATCTTTGTGCTGCTGCAAGCGGCTGCGGTGCTTTTGGGGCGACGGGCATGGCCCCGCTGGGGCTGGGCGTTGTGGGTGCCGTGGGCGGCATGGCTCGCGTGGGCTTTGGTCAGCACGGGGTACGCGCTTTCTCAGCCTGGCCCCCCGCCGTATCTAGGGACGACGTACCCTCAGCGTGCTTTGCGCGCCTGGATCAGCCTCGCGGTTGGGCAACTCTTTTTCCTCGGGGGATTGTGGGCCCATCAGGCCCGGGATGAAGCCACCTTGCGGCGCTCTTTTCGCTGGCTCTACGTCGGCTTCTTGCTCGTGGCCGCGTGGGCCACGCTGCAAACCATCGCCATTGCATTTAATCACTTCGAACTCGCCCGTTGGATTGACAACACCCAAGCCTGGGTTGTTCTGCGAGGGTGGGGCGACCGCCGCCGCGTGCAGGGGCTCGCGTTCGAGCCTTCGTGGTTCGCCGACCAACTCACCCGCCTTTATCTGCCCTGGCTCATCGCCCTATGGTGGAGCGGGTACCGGTTCGGCCCTCGCTGGCTCGCGCCCCTCAACGTCGCGGGGGTATTTGTGCTGCTCTTTTGGACGTACTCCCGCACCGGCCTGCTGACCGCGCTCGCGGTGTTGGGGCTCATCGGGCTCCTCGTTTTGGTGCGCGGGTGGATGGCGGGCCATCAACCGACCGCGCGGCGCCTGGGTCGCGGGTTGTGGGGCCTTATGCTCGGGATGGCTTTCCTCGCGCTTGTCGCGGGGCTCGCGAACCAACGCTACGACTATTTGCGCGTTCTGCTCGACGTCCCCCAGGGCAAACCGCTGATTTACTACTTCGTCAACATCCGCGCGGGACCCCGGCTCGCCTATGCCTGGGCCGGCGCGAACATCTATCTGCAACACCCCTGGATGGGGGTTGGCCTCGGTGGTGCTCCGTTCTATATGGAAGAGGCCTTGCCCGAATGGTCGCGCACCATCTTGTGGGAAGTCGCTCGAGTGACCAGCCCCTTGCACCGCACGTTGCTCAATCCCAAAAACCTCTACGTCCGCGTCTTGGCCGAAACAGGCATCGTGGGCGGGGTTTGGGTGCTGGTGTTTCTCATCGTATGGCTCGCAGCCAGCCTGCGGATGTTTTGGCGCGCGCGTGACGCGTTCGAACGCTTCATTGGCCTGGCCGCGCTGTGGGTCGGGCTCTCCACCTTGATCGTTTGGGCTTCCATCGACAGCCTCGCGCTGCCCAACTTCTGGCTCAACGCGGGCATGCTCGCGCCTTATCTCACCACCGCGCTCGCGCGCGAGCCCGCTCCGCCCTCATCCCCACCCGTGGCATAGCACGACGCCCCGCAAACCCGAGACAGCCCTTTTTGAGGAGGCAAAGATGCGTTACCGAATCCTGGGCGACGATATTCAGCTGGTCGAAGTGGCCCTGGAACCTGGGGAACAGGTCTACGCGGAAACCGGCGCGATGGCTTACATGGACGGCCAAATCCGGATGAACACGACCACAGGCGGGCTGATCAAAGGCCTCAAGCGCCTTTTGGTTGGCGAGAGCTTTTTCATGACTGAGTTCACGAACCCAGGGCCCGAGCCCGCGGTGGTCGCGTTCGCGTCCCCCTTTCCGGGCAAAATCGTCGCGCTCAAGCTGGCCGAGGTCGGCGGAACCTTTCTTTCGCAACGGACTTCATTTTTGGCCGCGACGCGCGACGTTGACATCAGCATCGCATTCACCCGGCGCTTGGGCGCGGGGCTCTTCGGCGGCGAAGGCTTCATCTTGCAAAAGCTCACCGGCCACGGCCTGGTCTTCCTCACCGCGGGCGGAACCCTCATCGGCAAGGAACTGGGCCCAGGTCAAGAGTTGCTGGTCGATACTGGGTGCATTGTCGGCTTTTCCGCCACCGTGGACTACAACATCCGTTTTGTAGGCGGGTTCAAAAACATGCTCTTTGGCGGGGAAGGGCTCTTCCTCGCACGATTGCGTGGCCCGGGCCACGTATTGCTGCAGAGCCTCCCGCTCTCCCGGTTGGCGGATCGCATCCTCGCGGCCGCGCGACACCTGCAAGGCGAGACCCGCCGCGGAAGCGGCTTCTGGCAAACGCTGCTGAGCGGCACATAGGCAATGTGGGTGCTCGCGCTGCTGCGTCGTATTCCCTGGGTCGCGACCGGGGCCCTGGCCTTGTTGGCCGGGGCCTTTGTCCTCGCGACCCGCACCCACGGGCCGGTATGGCTGCTGGTCGTGTGGTTCGCGGCCGCGTTGCTTTGGCCCCCTGGAGATGGCCCCGCGAACATCGCTCGCGAGGCCATCCTGGTTTCGGTCGGGATGGGCCTGCTGTTGCTTTACGCGTACCAACCCAGCTATGCATGGCGCCAGGCCATCATCTGGCTTTGGGCCTCGGTCCTCACCGGCTTTGCGAGCACAGACCCTATTCGCGAGCGCTTGCACCGGCGTTGGGTCGCCCGAGCCGGCATGGCCCTCGCGCTGAGCCTCACGTTGCTCACAAGCGTCTGGGGCATGAGCCCAAGTCCAGGCGGGCCGCGCCTGTGGCTATGCCTAGGCGTCTTCTGCCTGCACCCTGGCACCGGGGTGCTTCTGGCGTGGATGTGGATATGGGCCCACGAGGACACGCTCTGGACGCGCGCGTTGTGGGGCCTGGCTGCCATGGGCGTTTTCTGGCTTCAGGGCGACTGGGGCTTGGCGGGACTGATCTTGCTCACAGGGCTCAGCCTCGCCTGGCTTGAAGGCGCGCTCTCCGCGCAGGATGTACGCCGCGTGGTCGCCTTGACCCTCGCGCTGGCCGCGATCGCGTGGGCTCTCTCCCCGCGGGTGCGCTGGCGGATGGCCGCGTGGCTCTGGCCCTCGCAAGATCCGAGCGGCTGGGGCTACCAGCTCATCCAAGCCCGATGCGCGCTCAGCCAAGGCGGATGGCGCGGAGCTGGCCCGGCTGCGCGAGCGGGTGCGCGCGTGCCCCTGGCTCTGACCGACTTCGCCTATATCGCCTGGAGCGCGGATGGAGGGCTCTTGGCCGCGAGCGTGTTGCTGTTGGCCCAGGTCACGCCGTGGATGGCCTTGGGCATGTTGGGGCTGCGGGATGGTCGCGCGACCACCGCGCGCTTTCGGTGGGCCGTGGCCGCGTGGTTGGCTTGGCAAAGCGTGTGGGTTTTGGGCGGGAACGTGGGGCTCCTGCCCATCACCGGGCTCCCGTTGCCATGGGTGGCGTATGGCGGCGCGATGCTCACCGCGCTCAGCTTGGCCGCGGGGCAAGCCATCGCACTGCCCCTACAGCCCGCGCGACGCCCCCCTTGGCCCCATGCGGACGCGCGCGGGCGCGCGCTATTGGGCTTATGGCTGGCCCTCACCGTGGCCGCGTGGCTCATGACCGCGTACCTTATGGCACAAGCCACACCACCACACTGTTGAGATACATCACCCCAGGAATGCGCTGCCCATGCTCCTGCACGACCACGCGCACTTTGGTGGGGCGGGCCAGGTCGTATTTGATCTTCACTTCAAAGGGCGCGTAGCCTTCGGGGTTGGCCGGACCCAACGAGGCTGTGCGCGCGTACAACACCCGCGCGTCCTGGTTGTACACCAAAACCTCGACCACGCCGGTCTCCATTTTGGCGAACCCGCGCACGACCAGCGTGCCGTCGAAGACGGGCTCATCCATAATGGGCTCTTGAATCACAATACCGCTTTCATACACTTCTTGCGCGACGAAGTCCGGATAGCCGTGCCGCAACAGCACCAAAGGCACAGCTTGCTGAAAAACCGGGCGCTGGAACGAATCTCGTAAGCGCACTTGAAGCCGCGCCCACTCACTTTCGGCCCGAATCTCAAAGGGGATGTCAAAGCGATAGGGAATGCCCGGATATGCCAAGCGGTCGCGCGGGGGGCGAAACAGCTCGCGATACAAAAGCCGTCCATCCTCGCCCAAAAGCTCGACCAACATGGTCTTGACATCGTCCTTGGTCTGCACCCGCATGTGCAGCGGAAGGGGCGAAACCACGCGCGAGCCCGGGCCCGGTCGAATAATATGCACCGCCGCGTACGCAATCTCCCCCAGCGCGGGGACCGGAAGGGGCGTCGGCGTCCACGTGGGCCAGGTGACGGTAAAAGGCGTCACCGGCAGCGGGGTGGCCGTGGG
>JAADEP010000114.1 GCA_013153335.1 Chloroflexota bacterium | reverse complement strand
CTGCCCAAGGAGGACGGCTTTGTGCCCGTGTCGTTGCGTTTCGCGACCGCGTACGGCGCGGCGCCCCGGCCGCGTTTCGACCTCACGGTCAACGAGTTCACCCGGGAGCTGACGCTCGGGCGCCGGCTCGAGGTCTACGGCGAGCAGTTCTGGCGCCCGTACACCCACGTGTACGACCTCGCGCGCGCGGTGGTCCTGGCCCTCGAGGCGCCTGCGGAGAAGGTGGCTTATGATGTGTTCAACGTGGGCGACACCCGGGAGAACTACCAGAAGAAAACCCTGGTCGAGCTCATCCAGCAGATCGTCCCGGTTCAGGGCGACGTGGTGTATGTGCACAAGGACGAGGACCCGCGCGATTATCGGGTGTCTTTCGAAAAAATCCGCCGGGTCTTGGGGTATCACGTGACCCGCCGCGTGCCCGACGGCATCCGCGAGATCTACGAGCTCATCCGCACTGGCTTTTTGTCCAACCCAGACGACCCTCGCTACCGAAACGTGCCCGTGTGACGCGCGGCCTGGTCGCGGTCGCGGGTTCGTTGTAGCATCCGGTAGCGCGCCCGGGTCAGCGTTCGCGCCGCGCGCGTAATGGAGAAGGGTGGGTACCATGAGCGATCCCCGATTTGAGCCTTTGATCGCGTTCATTCGGCAGCAATACCCCGACGAAGACCCCATCCCGCTGCACGTGCCGCGCTTCGCGGGGCGGGAGGCCGAATACCTCACCGAGACCATCCGCAGCACGTACGTCTCGTATGTGGGGCCGTTTGTGCGCGAGTTTGAGCGCCAATTCGCGCGCTACGTGGCTGCCGAGCACGCGGTCGCGGTGGTGAGCGGCACCGCGGGGCTGCATTTGGCCTTGCTGGCCGTGGGGGTCCGGCCTGGGGATGAAGTGATCACCCAGCCGCTCACCTTTGTCGCCACCGCAAACGCGATCCGGTACGTGAACGCGCATCCGGTGTTCGTGGATATCGACGCCGAGACTTTGGGCCTCTCGCCCGACGCGGTGGCCGCGTTCTTGCGCGCGTACGCCTTGCCCCGGTCGGACGGCGTGTACAACCGCCGCACGGGCCGCCGCATTGCCGCGTGCCTGCCCGTCCACACCTTTGGCCACCCCATGCGCATCACCGAGCTGGTCGGCCTGTGCCGCGAGTATGGCCTGCCCGTGGTTGAGGACGCGGCCGAGGCCCTGGGCAGTTGGTACCAGGGTCGGCACGCGGGCACCTTTGGCCGCGTGGGCGTGTTCAGCTTCAACGGCAACAAGATCGTGACCACGGGCGGCGGCGGGATGATCGTGACCCAGGACCCCGCCCTGGCGGACCGGGTGCGCCACTTAAGCACGACCGCGAAGGTGCCGCACCCCTACGAGTATGTGCACGACGAGGTGGGGTATAATTATCGAATGCCCAACGTGAACGCGGCGGTTGGGCTGGCGCAGCTTGAGCAGCTGCCCCGGTTCCTGGAAGATAAGCGGGCTTTGGCGCATGCGTATCGCGCGTTGGCGCAGCAGCTCGGGGTGGGCTTTGTGGACGAGCCCCCGGCCGCGCGCAGCAATTTCTGGCTCAACGCGCTTCTCTGGGACGATGAGGCCACGCGCACCGCGTTTTTGGAATACGCGCATCGCCGCGGCGTTTTGGCCCGGGCCGCGTGGCGGTTGATGCCCGACCTGCCTATGTATCGGGCGTGCCAGACCGATGGCCTGCCGGTCGCGCGGTCGCTGGCGCCGCGGTTGGTCAACATCCCCAGCAGCGTACGGCGGCAATCTTTAGCTCGGGAGGTGCAACCATGAGCGATGAGACCCACGCAGCGGCTGCGAGCGGGCGTCGTCTGACCCTGCCCCCGCTGCGGGACGAGCGGCCCTTGGTCCCGCCCACGTTGTTCTGGCTTTCGTTGACCGCGGTCGTGGTGGGTTTGACCACCGGCTACGGCGCGGTGCTGTTCATTAAGCTGCTGCACGCGGTCCAGCAGTGGAGCGAGCACATCCGAGCGGCATGGGGCGTGCCCGGGATGTTCGGGATCATGATCCTGGGCGGCATTATCACCGGCCTGATCGTCACCTACATCGCGCCCGAGGCCAAAGGCCACGGTGTGCCCGAGGTGATGCTGGCCATCGCGGTCCACGGGGGCCGCATTCGGCCCGCGGTTGTGGTGGCCAAGGCCTTGGGGTCCGCGTTCACCATTGGCGTGGGAGGCTCGGCTGGCCGAGAAGGGCCCATTGTGCAGATTGGCGCGGCCTTGGGCTCGGTGTTGGGCCAGTGGTTGCGGTTCTCCACCGAGCGCTTGAAGATTTTGGTCGCGGCCGGCGCGGCCAGCGGCATCGCGGCCACATTCAACGCGCCCATCGCGGGCGTGATGTTCGCGCTCGAGGTCATCCTGGGCGAGTTCGAAATGGCGAACTTCGGGATCGTGGTCATTGCGGCCGTGACCGCGAGCATCGTCAGCCACGCGTATTTGGGCGAAGCGCCCGCGTTTCAGGTGCAGCCTTATGGGTTGAGTTCGCCGGTTGAAATTGTGTTCTATACCTTTTTGGGCGTGTTGACCGCCTTCCTCGCGGTGTTTTTCATCAAGATTCTCTACGCGATGGAAGAGGTGTTCGATAACTGGAATTTCGTCGAATGGCTCAAGCCCGCGGTCGGCATGGCGTTGACCGCGATGATCGGGCTGTTCTTCCCCCAGGTGCTGGGGCCGGGCTTGGAGTTCATCGGCGAGGTGATCCGGACCAACGTGCAGGTCTCGCTGGGCCTGCTCTTCGCGCTGGCCTTCATCAAGCTCATCGCGACCAGCTTCACCCTGGGCTCAGGGAACTCGGGCGGTGTGTTCGCGCCCGCGCTCTTTGCGGGCGCGGCCCTGGGCGGTAGCCTGGGCCTGGTGTTGCGCGATTGGCTGCCCGGGCTGGGCATCAACCCGGGCGCGTACGCGCTCGTGGGCATGGCCGCGACCTTCGCGGGTGCCGCGCGCGCGCCCATTACCGCGATCATGATCGTCTTCGAGATGTCGAACGACTACCGGCTGATCTTGCCCCTGATGTTCGCGACCGTGGTGAGCACGTTGATCGCGCAGCATCTCCACAAAGAGTCGATCTACACCCTCAAGCTGCGCTTGCGGGGCATCAACCTGCGCTATGGCCGGGATGTGGACATTATGGAACGCATCAAGGTCGCGCAGGCCATGGACCCCCATCCCGAAACCGTGCCTGATTGGATGCCGGTCAAGATGCTGGGCCAAGCCTTTGAAGAGGCCCACGTGCACGGCTTCCCGGTCCTCAATCACAAAGGCGAGCTGGTGGGCATGGTCGCGCTGAGCGATTACCAGCGCGCGACCAAGCGCCCGGACTTCGAGAATTTGAAGGTCCGGGACATTATGACCACGGACTTGATCGTCGCCTATCCGGACGAGAATTTGTGGGACGTGATGCGCAAGATGGGCCTGCGCGACATCAGCCGCCTGCCCGTGGTCGAACGCTCGAACCCGCGGCACCTCATCGGCGTCATCCGGCGCCGGGATATCATCACCGCGTACAACGTCGCGGTCGCGCGGCGAGAAGAGGAGAAGCAGCTGCGTCAGGATATGGCCTTGGCCCACGACGAGGACCTGGAGTTCTTCCACATTGAACTGCCGCTTCACGCGTGGGCCGTCAACAAGCGCGTGCGCGACCTCCACTTGCCCGAGGATAGCCTGTTGGTCTCGGTGCGGCGGGGCCGAAAGGTCTGGTTCCCCCACGGCGACACCCTCTTGCAGGCCGGGGATAAGGTGACCATTTACACCAAGCATAAGCACGCGGAACGGGTGCGCCGGCACCTGCTGGAAGGCCCGGAGGCCGCGCAGGCATGAGTCGGGTGTATGCAAAGGTTGTAGAAACCGTCAAGCGGCGGGGGAGGCGAAAGGGGCAGTCGCGGTGGAGCGCCGCCTCCCCGCCGCGGGCTGGAAGCCCGCGGCTAGTTATAAAATTGCGCGCGAATTATCCGGCCCAACGCGCGGGCGCGCCTGGCAGACGGCAGGATAGCGGGCGGGTTCAGCCGCCCGCGGGTGAGGCGGGTGAGCTAAGCGGGGCGCGGCTTCAGCCGCCTGCGTCCCGCGGCCATGGGTGTGCTCGCGCTACCGCTGCCGCCGTGGGCTGGAAGCCCGCGGCTAGGATAACATTGCACACGAATTGCCCAGCCCAACGTGGCGGCATGTGGCGGTAAATTTGTAGCGGGCGGGTTTCGCCGCCCGCGGACCAAGCGCGCAGGTTCAGCCGCCCCGTGAGCCGAACGAGGGCCTGGGTCCGGGGAAGTCCTGTATAATGAGGGACAGCACGGTGTGGAGGAAGGAAGATGGCTGACCCGAACGTGACCCCTGGCAAGACCACCATCGCGCCGGATGTGCTGCTCGCGATCATGCGCCTGGAGGCCCTCAAGGTCCCTGGGGTGCACGGGCTGGCCCCGGTGCCCGGCGCGGTCAATCGCTTTCTCCGGCGGCAGGAGGAAGGCGTGCGGTTGCAGATCCACGAGGATGATGTGGTGGACGTGGACGTGTACGTCATCCTCGATGGTCGGCAAAACATCCGCCAGGTGAGCCGGGAGCTACAGAAGGCCCTGGCTCAGGCCCTGGAGCGTATGCTCGGCATGACGCCGGGGCGGATCAACGTCCACATTGAGGACATCGAGTTTCCTGAGCCCGATCCGGAGGACGAATGAAGGCCCGGACCCGCGCGCGCGCCCTGGCTCTCAAGGCGTTGTACGAGATCGACCTCGCGGGCCATCCGCCCGCGACGGTTTTGCGCGAGCGCATCCAGGAGGAGGGCCTTGAGCCCGAGCTCGCGGCCTTTGCCCGGCAGATCGTCGAGGGCGTGGTCCCTTTGCGGCCCTGGCTGGATCAGCACATCGCGCGGCACGCGCCCGCGTGGCCGGTCGAGCACCTGCCCGCGATCGAGCGCAATCTGCTGCGCATGGCCTTGTGGGAGATGGCCCTCTCGCCCGAGCGCACGCCCCCGCGGGTGGTGGTGAACGAGGCGGTGGAGCTCGCCAAGATGTTTGGCAGCGAGAGCACGCCGCGGTTCGTGAACGGGGTTTTGGGCAGCCTGGTGCGCGAGCTCGAGGCCATCCGGCGCGATTTGCGTCGGGCCATGGGGGATGGCGATCGGGATAGCCTGGGCAGCCCGAGCACAGGGGAGGCGTGAGTCATGTTCAACATCGGCGGCCCTGAGCTGCTTGTGTTGCTCGTGTTGGTCCTGCTGCTGTTTCGGCCAGAGGATTGGGTCGGGGTGATGCGCCGGTTGGGCGCGCTGTGGGCACGGGTCTTGCGTTCGGAAGCTTGGCAGGCGGTCACGAGGACGCGGTACGTGCTGCATCGCGAGTTTCAAGAGGCGCTGCGAGACGCGAATGTGCAGGAGGCCTGGCGGTCCACGGTCCAGGAGATGGAGGCCACGATGCACGCGGCCGCGTGGGGCCCCCGGTCCGTCGAAGGGGACGTGCGCCGTCGGCGGGCCCAGGGGCGCATCCCGCGGGTCACGCCGCCGGCTTCGGCGGACG
Source organism: Chloroflexota bacterium (assembly GCA_013153335.1). Classification (GTDB taxonomy): domain Bacteria; phylum Chloroflexota; class Anaerolineae; order Anaerolineales; family DRMV01; genus JAADEN01. The sequence goes on along the minus strand of JAADEP010000114.1, from coordinate 991 downwards.
GTGCGGCATCGGAGGCGGACGCGACGCGCGCGGAGGCCGGGCCGCAGCCCTTTGTCGCGAGCCCAGACCTCGCGGTGGACGCGGCATCCGCGCGGTCCGCACCGGACGGCATGGCCGATGAGGCCCATTCTGCTCCTGCTGAGGATGCGTCATGAGCCTGGGGAAGCGCTTGGTACGCGGCCTCGTTCGGGTGTTGCTCCCGCTGTGGTGGCCCTGGTGGCAGGTGTGGCGCGCGTGGCGCTGGGCAGCCCGAGGGGTGTATCGGTTGCGGAAGCGCATCGTGCACTTCTTTACCGCGCCGCCGAAGGAGATGCCCTTTGGCGACGCGTTGACGGTCGCGGTTAAGGACCCCAAGGAGGTGCTCGAGCATCTCTTCGCGTTTCGGCCCCACCTGTTCCGCGCGCTCGTCGCGTTCTTCCTGGCCACCTTCATCAGCTTCGCGTTCCTGCCCACGTTGATGGATTGGCTCACGCGGCCCATCGGCGGGGTGGAGAACCTGCAGGCCATCGGCGTGACCGAGCCCCTGGGCGTGACCATGCGGGTGGCTGTGCTGAGCGGCTTTATTTTGGCCCTGCCCTACATCTATTTGGAAATGTACGCCTTCATCGCGCCGGGGCTGTACCCCCGAACTCGGGTGTGGGCCCTGGCCATTATGCCCGTGGTGGTGTTGTTCTTCTTGGGCGGCGTGTTGTTCGCTTATTTTGTGATGCTCCCCGTCGCGCTGCCGTTCTTGTTGAACTTTATGGACATCCCGACCCGCCCGCGACCGGAATCGTACTTCAGCTTTGTCACCAGCCTGATGTTTTGGGTGGGGGTGGCCTTTGAGTTCCCGTTGGTGATGTACGCGCTTGCGCGGCTGGGCTGGGTGCGGGCCCGGACCTTGCAGGAATACTCGCGCATCATCATCGTGGCCCTGGCCGTTCTGGCCGCGGCCATTACGCCCACGCCCGATCCGGTCAACATGATGTTGGTCTTCTTGCCGTTGGTCGCG
>JAADEP010000068.1 GCA_013153335.1 Chloroflexota bacterium | reverse complement strand
CGCGTTCTACCATTGAAAAGGGTGCAGGCAAATCTCGTAGAAATGGGAGATAAAACAAGATCCGGCCTGCAGCGGATGATGCTCGCCCAACACGGGATTTTGCCCCCAGAAGCCACGACCTACGCTCTCAATCGGCTTTGGAAGGCCTTGCGCCATGGGAAAATGAGGAAGAGGGAGCCGGTGTTCAAGGCGCGTTGTGCCTTGCTCAACGGCGACAGCCCTCTTTGCCTCCCCCTCGCTACGTGACCGTTCTACAACATTTGCGTGCACCCGCAGCAGACTCAACCTTGACGGAGCTAAAGACCCGTGTTAAGATTGAGATAAATTTGCCCAAGGCAAACTTGAGGAGACGAGGAGGCCCGAAGGCCATGCGCAAGAAGAAGCCGTTCCTGTTCTTTCTTGTGACCGCGGTGTTGGTGTCGTTGGCGTGTACTCGCTCGGCCAGCACGCCTATGCCGACGAGTGTGTTGCCTACGCAAGTTCAAGTGCAGTCTCAGGGGGATGTGAACGCAACCGCAACCGCGTTGTACCAAATGCGACCTTCGCCAACGCCTTTGCCCGTGAAGGTCGCAACGCCGTTGATGTTGGTCACCACGCAACCGACTTCTCCGGCCACTCCCCAGCCGTCGCCTACGCCAACCCCGTTGCCGGTGGTGACGGAGGTTGCGCCAACCCCCACCGCGACCCCGCTGCCCGCGAGCCATACTGTCCCCGAGCGGTATACGCTTCACTGGGGTGAGCATCCGTTCTGCTTGGCGCGGCGCTTTAACATTCACCCGGACGACTTGCTACGGGCCAACGGCCTGGTTCGAGGGCAGGTGGTCTATCCCGGGCAGACTCTGGTGATCCCGAAGAACGCCCGCCCGTTTACCGATTTCGCGCCTGAACGGGCTCGTCGGCCTCATCCCACGACGTACACGGTACGGCCCGGAGACACGTTGTACAGTATCGCTTGCTATTTCGGCGACGTATGGCCTGAGGACATCGCGCGTGAGAACGGGCTTCCCCTCACCGATGAGCCTCTGACGCCAGGAACGCAGTTGCGAATTCCGTAAGCTCATCTAAGTTGATCGGTAGAAGTGGGGCGCGGTGTTTCGCGCCCCACTTTTGTGCGCTTGTCATGCCAATGCTCTGACGGAGTTCCGTATGGATACACCCCACGTCGAGGTTCTACGCCGACAGGTGAGGCTCATCACCCGAATTTTTCAGCTGCGTGAGGATCAGGTACGCACGCCCGATGGCCGGGTACATACCTGGTACATCCTCGAGCATCCTGGCGCGGTGGTGATCGTGCCCATCGATGCCCAAGGACGCGCTTGGTTCGTACGCCAATATCGCCACGCGGTGGGCCAAGTCCTCCTCGAGTTCCCGGCCGGGACGCTGGAACCCAATGAGCCGCCGTTGACGTGCGCCCAACGGGAATTGGCCGAAGAAATCGGCATGCAAGCCGACGAGTGGATCCCATTGGGGAGTTTTTACGTCGCTCCTGGATATTCGAGCGAACGTATGGTCGCGTATCTCGCGCGCGGGTTGCGCCCGGTTCAAGGGCACGCGCTCGATGAGGATGAGATCCTGCAGCCCGAAGCCCACCCGATCGAGCAGGTGGATGCTTGGATGCGGGAAGGGCGCATCCAAGATGGCAAAAGCTTGGCAGCCTGGCTCCTGGCGCAACGTTATCTCTAATCTCGCCTCGCCTTGCATCTCTCGAGCATCTTTGCTATAACCAAATACAGACCATTCCCTCGTCCTTCCAATCGCCGCGCAGGTTAGGAGGCCGATGGACAACACGGATTGGGCAACGTCATCCCAAGATGGGGGAGGATGAGACCATGTTGGACAAGTTGCGCAAGATCGAGAAGCGCTACGAAGAAGTCGAGCAAGAGCTGTTGCATGTCGGGGATGACTACAAAAAGGCCGCGGCGCTGGCGAAGGAACGGGCCGAGTTGGAGCCGATTGTTGAGAAAGCGCGCGCGTATCGTCGCGCGTTGGAGCAACGGGACGAAGCCAAGGATATTCTTGAGGAAAGCGATGACGCGGAATTGCGCGAACTCGCGAAAATGGAGCTGGACGATTTAGACGAACAAATTGAAGCATTAGAGCGCGAGATTAAACGTCTCTTATTGCCTCGCGACCCCCGGGACGAACGTAATGTCATCATGGAGATTCGGGCGGGCGCAGGCGGTGAAGAAGCAGCCCTGTTCGCGGCCGACCTCTTTCGCATGTACAGCCGATATGCTGAGCGCCAAGGATGGAAGGTGGAGGTTCTCTCGGCCAACACGACCGGCCTGGATGGGTATAAAGAGATTATCTTTCGCATTCAGGGGAAGGGCGCCTACTCGCGCCTAAAGTACGAGTCCGGTGTGCATCGGGTCCAACGGGTGCCCGTAACCGAGTCCCAAGGCCGGATTCACACCTCGACCGCGACGGTCGCGGTTTTGGCCGAGGCGGACGAAGTCGACATCCAGATCCCTGAGAAAGACATCAAAATTGAAGTGTTCAAGGCCGGCGGGGCCGGGGGGCAGCACGTACAGAAAAACGCGACCGCGGTGCGTATTACCCACCTGCCCACGGGCATCGTGGTTCAGTGTCAAGACGAGCGATCCCAATACCAGAACAAGCTGCGTGCCCTGAGCATTTTGCGCGCGCGACTCTACGAGATCGAGGAACGCAAACGTCGCGAACAAATGGAAGCCGAACGCCGCGCGCAGGTGGGCACGGGCGAGCGCTCCGAGAAAATCCGCACGTACAATTTCCCGCAGTCTCGGGTAACGGACCACCGCATCCACATGTCCTTGTACAATTTGTCTTCTATCCTGGATGGCGAATTGGATACGTTTATTGACGAGCTGACGCTGCGCGACGAAGCCGAACGCTTGGCCGCGCTGGACCGCGAACATGAAACCACATCCTCGGACCGCGCGGACGACTGAAATTCCTCCAGTCTGGGCGCCCTCTACCCTTGCCGAAGCGAGGCGCACGCTAGCCGAAGCGGCCGCGCGCTTTAGCGACACCCCGAGGATGGACGCGGAGCGCCTTTTGGCCGCGTGGCTGCAACGTCCGCGCGCGTGGGTGTTGGCCCATCCGGAGGCGCCTTTTCCCCCGAGGCTTGTGCCCCGTTGGCGGGCTGCCCGCGCGCGTCTGCGTTTAGGAGAGCCGCTGGCCTATCTGTTGCGCGAGTGGCCGTGTTACGACCGAACGTTTACCCTCTCGCCTGCGGTCTTGATCCCTCGACCGGAGACCGAAGCGCTGATTGTGCGGGCCCTGGAGCTCCTCAGGTATCGCCCCCAGCCGCGGGTCGTCGACGTTGGCACGGGTAGCGGATGCATCGCGGTGGTGCTCGCGGCGCATTACCCTGAGGCGCGGGTGACAGGCGTCGATCGCAGCCGGGCTGCTCTAACGATTGCGCGCGCCAATGCCCAACGTCACCGGACGCGTGTGCAATGGGTGCAAACCGACTTGCTCGCTGGCGTGCCCGGGCCTTGGGACCTCATCGTGGCCAATTTGCCCTACATCCCCACGGCGGAGCTCGCGGAACTGCGGGTAGCTCGCCAAGAACCCTGGCTCGCGCTCGACGGCGGCGTGGACGGGCTCATCCCCTTACGTCGCCTGTTGGCTCAAGCGCGCCGCGCCCTGGCCCCAGGGGGGCATCTCTTGGCCGAAGTAGGCGCTGCCCAAGCCCAGCAAGCTCGGTCCCTGGCGAAAGCCTTCTTCCCCCAGGCAACGATCTCCCTGCATCCTGACGGAGCTGGTCGTCCGCGGGTTTTGGAGATTGCGCTGCCCTCGGACGTGTAACGCCCTTTGCCAAGCAAGGATGTTCGGCTTGGCGAGTTTACCCTCCGAAAAACGCTCGTGCGCCTTTAGGGTTAGGGATGGTAAAATCGTGCCGACGTCGCAAGGAGGCGCGATATGCTCGCCAAGCGCATCATCCCGTGTTTGGACATCAAAGATGGCCGAGTTGTGAAGGGGGTGAACTTTGTAAACCTGCGGGATGCGGGCGATCCCATCGAGCAGGCTCGGCTTTATGACCAACAAGGCGCGGACGAGCTGGTCTTCCTAGATATCTCCGCGACCCCCGAAGGACGAGCGACCACCGTGGAATTGGTCGCCCGGGTAGCGGATCAAGTCTTCATGCCCTTCACCGTGGGCGGGGGCATCCGTACGGTCGAGCAAATGCGCCGTTTGTTGCTCGCGGGCGCGGACAAGGTCAGCGTGAACTCAGCGGCCGTTCGCACGCCGCATTTGTTGACCGAAGGCGCGATGCGCTTCGGGAGCCAGTGCATTGTGCTGGCCATTGATGCCAAGCGGGTTTCCGGTCCCGGGGAGCCGCCTCGTTGGGAAGTTTACATCAGCGGTGGTCGCGAGCCCACCGGTCTGGACGCTGTGGAATGGGCCGTACGGGGCGTGGAGTTGGGCGCGGGGGAAATCTTGCTGACCAGCATCGACGCGGACGGCACGCTTGCGGGCTATGACCTCGAACTCACCCGGGCGATCGCGGATGCTGTCCCTGTGCCGGTGATCGCTTCCGGAGGAGCAGGCACAAAGGCGCACTTTGCCGAAGTTTTTCAACAAGGCCGGGCGGATGCGGCTTTGGCCGCGTCTCTGTTCCATGATGGCAAGCTGTCCATCCCTGAGCTCAAGGCGTACCTGGCCGAACAAGGGATTCCGGTCCGGCCAGCGCCCGTTCTCTTGGAGTAAACCATGGCGGAACAGACATCTCCCATCCTGCCGCAACCGGTTGCGATCTTGGTCGGTGCCTCGTCAGGCATTGGCGCGGCCTTGGCCCGGGAGCTCGCCGTGCAAGGTTGGCGCGTGGTCCTGGTCGCGCGGCGCGCCGAGGCCCTGCAGCGTTTGGCCGAGGACATTGACCGACGGGTCGGGCCAGGGCGTGCTTTTGTCCAGCCTATGGACGCGCGCGAATATGACCGCATCCCCGAGCTCTACCAGCGCGTCTTGCGCGAACAGGGTCGTTTGGACGCGGTGATTTACAGCGCCGGAGTTATGCATCCCGTCGCACCGGATAAGTACAACTTCGCCAAGGACCGGGAGATGCTGGAAGTCAACCTGGTCGCGGCCGTGGCTTGGTTAGGCCAGGCTGCGGCCTTGTTCCAGAACCTGGGCCGGGGCCACTTGGTCGGCATTTCTTCGGTTGCAGGGGACCGCGGGCGCATCTTGAACCCCGCGTACCACGCGTCGAAGGCCGGGTTGACGACGTATTTAGAATCCCTGCGTAACCGATTGACCCGCCGCGGGGTGCATGTGTTGACCGTCAAACCAGGGTTTGTGGATACGCCCATGCTTCGACAAGCCCCGCCGAAGCGTTTGTTCTGGGTAATCTCGCCTGAGCAAGCGGCACGCGACATCGTCCACGCGATGAAGAAGCGTAAGCAGGTGATCTACACCCCAGCCCGTTGGCGGTGGCTCATGTTGATCATCCAGCACATCCCAAGCGTTATCTTTCGCCGGCTGAACTTCTAACGGGCATTTAGGAGGGTCTTCATGACCACCCCCGAACAACCCGCTCCCCGCGCGGCGTGGCGCCATTGGCGCCTGGTAGAGAACTTCGGCCACTCGATTCAAGTCCCGGCCCAGGTGTATCAACCGGCCACGACGGAGCAGCTCGCGGATTTGTTCGCGCGCGCGCGGCAACAAGGCGTGCAGATCGCGCTGCGCGGCAGCGGGCGGAGTTATGGCGACGCGGCCATGCGGCAGGGGCACTGGGTCTTAGATTTGCGGCGCATGAACCGCATTTTGGCCTGGGACCCTGACCAGGGCGAGATCACGGTTGAACCGGGCGTCACGGTCGAGCAGCTATGGCACTACACCCTGCCCGATGGCTGGTGGCCCGCGGTGGTCCCCGGCACCATGCGCCCGACCATGGGCGGATGCTTGGCCATGAACGTCCATGGCAAAAACAACTGGCACGCGGGCACCTTTGGCGAGCACGTGACCCAAATTCAAGTGCTCACGCCCTCGGGCCAGACCCATACCTTGACGCCGCAAGACCCCCGTTTTCGCGTATTTGTCGGTGGCCTGGGGGTATTGGGCGTAGCGACGTCCATCACCCTGCGGCTCAAACGCGTGGCTTCGGGCGACATGTACGTGCGCGCGTGGGCTGTTCCGGATTTGGAGCACATGCTGGCCGACCTGGACACGTACAAAGACCGGGATGAGTATATCGTCGGTTGGATCGACAGCACCGCGATGGGCCCGGCTCGCGGGCGGGGCCAAATCCACGCGGCCCGCCATGTGCCGGCCGAAGACGACCTTTACCCCGAACGCACGTTGGACCCCGAGCATCAGGCGTTGCCCGACGTATTCTTCGGCTTTTTGCCCAAAGCCTGGCTTTGGCGGTTGATGCGGCCCTTCATGAATACCTGGGGCGTTCGGGTGATCAACAGCGCCAAGTATGGGGCCGCCCGCTGGCTCGCCCATCACAAAACCTACCGCCAATCCTTGGCCGCGTTCAACTTCCTCCTCGATTACATCCCGCATTGGGAACGCGCATATCCGGGCCGAGGGCTCAT
>JAADEP010000150.1 GCA_013153335.1 Chloroflexota bacterium | reverse complement strand
TAGTGGCGGCAGCTTCCGCCTCCACCGCCACCTCCTCCGCCTCCGCCCCCACCGCCGCCTCCACCATCGGTTGGCGTGGGGGTAGGAGATGTGCAAACAGTACAACACTTTAAACCTCTGTCATTGCAAACACTACAATCATTGGGATATGGAGCCCAGCATGGTTGAGCATCAGGAGAATATTGCTTGACATCACAACATTCAAACCAACAGGACGCCTGAATCTTGGATGGATAGACTATAAAACCAATTGGAATAGCGCCCACAATTGTGACAAATATCCATAATGAGAACCTACCAAATGTCCAAAGTGGCTCCTTAGTCATTATGGTTTTATATCATATTGAAACCCCTGACTCAAGAGGAATTTTTTCGCACCGTCTAACTCATTTCCATCCTCGACTAAAGAGGCGGAAAAACCAAAAAGCCTTGGCCCTCCCATAGTTTGACTGGGATGGATAATATGCGTCTCAATCTTTAAGAGCGCTGTTTGGTGTTTATCTGGGCTTATGATAAGCATATAATGGGTTCGATCTCGGTCGCCTAAATGATAGCCAAGAAGTCCAAAAATGTCTTCCTGATAACGCTGTCCATATCTATCTAATATCTCCTCGGCATCTGAATTCAAAGATTTAACAGCAACGACACGGCCTTTTCTAAATTTGAGGAGATACGCCGGTCTTTTGCGTAAGGACTGTAGTCCGTAAAGCAAAACTTCATCATCCAAGAAAACAACAACTTCTCCCCCACTTTGTATTATGTGCGAAAGCGCGCCCTGCAGGTTTAATTTTCTAGTAACCTCTTTATATATCAGCGCTGGCGCTTGGCCTGGATAACCAAAACCGATGGAACCTGCATAAGGGAACTCCCACTCTACTGGCTCCTGTGCTAATTTACCCAAGATAGATTTTAGTTCCTGCCAAGAATCAACACCTGGCGTGGGCTCGGGTGTAGCCTCCCCCGCTTGCTCCGTCGCGGCCTCGTTGGATGGTGTCGATTCTGGCGTGGGGCTGCGCTCTTCTGTAACGACATCCGTAGGAGCTGCCGAGGTGTCTTCGTTGGTCTCTAGGGTGGCCGTTCCTTCTGCTTGCGCCTGCGTCGGCGAGGGCAAGGGCGCTTGCGTCGCGGTGGGCGAGGGCGTGGGCTCGGTCGCGGTGGGCGGCCGCGTACGCGTGGCGGTCGGCCCAGCGGGCTGGGTGGGGGTAGGCGGGTAGGTCGCGCGAGAGGTGCAGCCGACCAAGAGCACGGCCAGGCCAAGGAGAAGGGTTTGCAACATGATCTTTCGCATTGTCTTTTCTCCTTATCTTCAAACTCGAGCGGGTTAACAACAAGAATACCACAAAGTGTCCCTTATGAGCGAAGTCATCTCTCTTTATTGAACCAAACCGGTCTGTTTACGAGCACTCGCCAAGAAGAACCATTTTCACAGAAATTTCCGTACGCCGCACGCGACGAATGTCCGTCGCTCCGACACCTTAGACAGGCGAAGGCCGCGCGTAAGCAGATCCTTTGCAACCACGCCCACATACGCTCGGGGCGGGCGTTGGTAGAGGGCCCAGTTCGTCCAGGCTTCTAACAGCACGAAGTTCGGCGGCGGTCGAAGTAGCGCGACCCAGGGCCCATAGTGCGCTACGGAGGCACCGTGGGGAACGAGGACATACGTTACAAAACGCTCGGGCATTTCCATCGCGAGGCCGAAGATAGGGTCCGAGGGCAAGACGAACACCTCGGTTGTGCCTGTGCGAGCGACCAACCGGTAGCCCACTCGATCGTCTAGCAAAATGCTCTGGCGCGGGAAGGACCGTAATTCGTCCCCAATGGCCTGTTCTTCGCGCCAGCTGGGATGGGTTTGATGCTGCACCAGCGCCTGCCACCACATGCGAAGCTCGTCCTGTTGGGGCGTGGTGTAGCCTTGGTAGAGATGCAGCACGGCCAAGGCCACCAGAAAAGGCTGCATGCGCCGAGGGAGGCGCACAGGCCACGCGGCCAGCGCGGCAACGGTCAGCGTAAGCTGTGCGAAAGGCGGCTCATACACAAGCCCTCCGCCCCGGGCTACGAAAATCCACACCCAAGGAAGCAGATAGACGATCAGCGATGCGGGCCGAACGCTCGCGGCCAGAACCAACAAGCCCATATACAAAGGCACGCTAAGCACATCGGCCCAGGTGCGCCAAAAGGCCTGGGTCCAACCCGGGGCGGTCCAAGACGAGGGCGGCCGGGCGTAGACAAAGGGACTGGAGAGCGGATGACGCAAGAAATAAAACGGATCCGACGTGAACAGCCAGTTGGTGTAGCTCCATGCCCCCAGGGCCATAAACATAGGGAACGTCAATACCAAAAGCGAAGCTTGAAGTTCCCCTGGCGCGCGCTTTCGCACGGAAAACACACCCACGAGCGCGAGGACCACACCGTAAACCAAAGCATAAGCATGCGCGAAGAAGCCCAATCCCAACAGCAACCCCGCCACAAAACCTGCCCACGTCCATCGTTGGTGCGTGAACAGCTGCACATAACGCCAAGCCATGAAGAGCAACACCAGCAACAAGATGGGCGAAAGGGCCTGCGTCGCCACGAACAGCGAGCCGGGCGTCATCATGGCCGCGAGCACCACGAGCGCAGCCAACCAGGGCGCGAAGCCTAACCGGGCCAAACGCAGGCCCAGAAGCCACGCCAAGAGCGCCGCGAGGACCACGTTCCACACCAAGGCCAGGGTGTGCGTCGGCGCAGGCAATAGCAACAAAAAGGGCAGTGGCGGATAAATCAACCCTAATAGCTCTACCCGGCTCCGGTCGACCACCAACAGGGCCTTCGCCAGAAAATACGCGTGCTCATGGCTCAAAAACCCCAACCGCGCGCTCTCCCAGGCTACCAGGCCCAGGGGAAGGCTCATCACCACCAGACCGGAAGCGTGCAGAAGCAGCTTACGCAGCCGGCGACGATTCTGAGGCGAGCGCAGGCGTTTCGTAGCGAGTGAGGCCATGAACGGTCTTCTCCCAATAATGGGGTCGAACCAGAAGCTGCCACAAGGCCTTATAGGCCGCGATGGAATGCAAAACCCAATACGCGGGATTGAGCAGCGCCCAGCCGATGAGGTCGTAATACTTGCGCTTGAACATCGCCATCATGTTGAGGTAAATCGCCAGGCCGTTACCGATCAACAGATTAAACAAGCTGACTGAAAGTACCGCGGGCGGGAAAAGCGGGGTCAATAACTCGGTGCGGGTCAACAGCCACACGATGTACATCACCCACATCCACGGTGCGCTCAAGAAGGTCAAGGGCGTGCCCACAATGAGGAACAAAAACCCCATGGTCCCCTTCCAGCCCAGGCAGCGCACCAACTTCCGCGGGGAGCGCAAATGCACCAGCGCGGTCTGCATATATCCTTTGATCCACCGGGAGCGCTGACGGATCCAGTTGCCCACCCGGGAGTTGGCCTCTTCATACGTGGTCGAGTTGATGACCGAGACCCGATACCCGTGCATGGCCGCGCGAATCCCCAGATCCGCGTCCTCGGTCACGTTGAAGGGGTCCCAGCCGCCCAGCTCACGCAGCACCTGGGTGCGAAAGTGGTTGCTGGTGCCGCCCAGGGGGATGGGCAGGCCCAGCCGGGCCAGGCCAGGCAGCATGTAGTCGAACCAGTACGAATACTCCAGGGTGAACATGCGGGTGAGGAAGTTTTCGTTGCGGTTGTAGTAGTTGAGCGCGGCCTGCACCACGGCCAGGTTCGGCGGGCCTTTGCGGAACGCGGCCACGGCCTTTTTGAGTTGGTCCGGCTCGGGGCGATCTTCCGCGTCGTAGATGACCAAAAACTCGCCCCGGGCGAAGAAGAGGCCGACGTTGCAGGCTTTGGGTTTGGTTTTGGGTGGACTGTCGGGGATGCGGATAAAGCGCACATTGTACGGCGGCCGCGCGGCCTTGGCCGCGGCCAGGGTTTCCTCGTCGTCCTCCTCAATGAGCACCAGAATCTCCAGCTTGTCCCGTGGGTAGTCCAACTTGGACAGGCTCTCCAGCAAAGGCCGGATAACGTTGGCCTCCCGATACACCGGAACCAGAATGGTATATCGGGGAAGATCCTCATCCCGCAGCGCGGCGAGGTCTTCCTGGGTGATGGGCTCCCATTGCTCCGCGGTAGCGCCCACGAGCGAGACCACGAACTTGAACGCAATCCCGGCCAGGAAGCCGATGTTGATGCACGCGTTGAGCAGGAGCAAGGTGGGGTAAGGTGCCCACCACAAGGCCAAAATCAGGCTCAACAGGCCCAAGGCGAGGACCGCGAATTGGCCTCGGGTGAGCACGGTGTAGGCCGATTCGTGCGGTCGCCGGTAATACAACCCCAGCACGGTACTGTGGATAACCTCTTCCCGGAACACATCCCGGATAACCTGCTCGATGTCCCAGTCCGTGGTCACGTAGAATTGCACCACATCGTCCGGCGGGATACCGAGCTGTTCTCGGATGCGCGCCTCGCGCTCGGGGGTAGGGCGCCGCGCGGTCGCGATGTGCCACACGTTGCCTTCGCGCTCCAGGGGAAGGTACCCCTCGCGCAACATCTGCTCTGGCGAACCGAGGCGCACCACCTCCGGATCCGGTGGATCCTGCAGCAAGTCCCGAAAGGGAAGGTTCCACTGCCGGGCCAGCAGCCGATACAGGTCATAGCGCCGGACCAACCCCAGGGCAATGAGAATCTGCCCCAAAGGGGAGCCGGTCCGGCGCTGCATTTCCAGCGCCCGGTCCAAATCTTCGGGTCGAATTAAGCCTTCCTGGAGCAAAAGCTCGCCCAACCGCAAAGAAGTCTTGGGCATTTCCTATCCTCGTTCCTTCATTCAAGCATCAGGTGGTGTACGATCCTGAACCAACCGCGGGTAGGCCCAGATGAGAAAGGCCACCACCGCCAAAATCGCCACCCCAAAGACCACGCCCCGCACCCGGGCCCAGAGGTCCCAAAGCGTGGCTTCGAGCCCCACAGGTTCCACCTTCAGCGCGCTGGGCCGCAGGCGCAAACTAAAATCCTCCTGGCCGCGAGGATGAACCCACGTGTCGCCGTGAAGCGCGTACCATCCATCCTGCCGATGGAGCAGCGCCTGTCGTAACGCCTCCTGCGGCTGTTCGTCCCAACCTTGCTGGCTCCAAAGCAGCACGTCGCGGTCCCCAAGCTCGTAGGCCTGCAGAATTTGAAACGCGACGTCCTGCTCCAGCCGGAGCACTTCACGGCCCTGGTCGTCCACCAGGCGGAAGGGCTGGATCGTCAGCGGTGGGTCCCATTCCCCAACCGCCTCAGGGTCCCGGGCGATGACCAAGACGGGCAGGGCATGCACCCGGGCCTGGCGCCACGCGGTCACCCGAGGCGAAAGGGAAACGGGCGACAGGCGCTGCAGCGCGGCGACCAGGATGCTCGCCAAATCCAGGGCCTGAATGTCCAGCGCGTCGAGCGCGACCTCGAACTCCGGAAGCAAGGCCTGGGGATAGCGCTCGAATCCGGGCGGCAGGCTCTGCCCGGGCTCGGCTTCCAAAAACGCGTTCTCCGCGATATCCACCACGATATCATGCGACCCCAGACGGCACTCTCCCCCGGGCGGGGTATACAGCACCCGCAGGGTGAGGGTGTTTTCCCGCTGCAGCAGAGCTTTGGGGAAGGTCACCCGCAAGGTGAACGAGCCCCCGCGGTCCAGGGGTTGCGTGGCCACCAGACCGTCGTTGAGCAGCACCATCAACGTCGCGAAGCCCGTTGGCGGAACGGGCGTATACATGCCTTGCAAGTACAACCGTACTTGACGTACGGGTTGGCCGAAATCGCTTTGACGAAAGCGTATTTGCGTCTCCAGCGTCCCGACGCCCCGCATCTGCAGCCGGCCAGGGTGCAGCGCAGTCAGAGGAAGGCGCAGTGTGGGCTCGGGGGTCAGGGGCAGGGTGTGCTTGAGCCGGGCTTCCGGGCCCCAGACCAAGGGCAAGGCCTGCTCCAGCCATCGGCGGACCGTATGGCGCACCTCTTGCTCAGGGACGGGGATCAGCAGCCCGGGCCATCCTTCAGGACCGGCCACCAGGCGTAAACGCAACGGCGTCCCCGGACGCACAATAACGGTACGAGTGAAAGGCCCGCCTCGGATGCTTTCGTCGCGGTAAGGGGCCACATACACGGCCACCGGATGCGCCGGCGCGAGCCGCGCGGCGAACGCGCTTACAGTCAACACGGTCTCGGCCACCTCGGGCGTTAGATCCGTCGTGTCCACCAGGATGTACAGCTGCTGCAAGTCCGGGGGCCAGAACGCCGCGACCGAGGATGGACGCGCCGCGGTGCCGCGGAAGGTGACCTTTAGGTTCCGCAGCACGACCCAGCGCTCGGCGCTCGGGCTGCAGAGTGTACTTTGCGGCTCGAGCAGCGTGCGCAGCTGCAAATACAGCTTGCCCTGTTGAACCGGGCTTCGGTCCAGGCCAACCGTGTGGCGCCCCCGTCCCTGCGGCAAGGGGATCACAGCCAACGTCTGGTTGACATCCTGGACGGTGAACGACCCTTCACGCACCGTAGGCGGCACATCCAGGTC
>JAADEP010000204.1 GCA_013153335.1 Chloroflexota bacterium | reverse complement strand
GTAGGCTCAGGCGTAGGCGTGGGCGTTTCGGTGGACGTTGGCGTGGGCGAGGGCACCTGCGTCGCGGTCGGCGAGGGATCGGGCAGGGTCGCGGTCGGCGGTTGTGTGGCGGGCTGGGTGGGGGTGGGCGGGTGGGTCGTGCGAGATGTGCAACCGAGCAGCAGCACGGCCAGGCCGAGGAGAAGGGTTTGCAACACGACCTTTCGCATGGCTTTCTCTCCGAATTCCCAACTCAAGCTGAAACGAGCAAGAACAAGGATACCACAAATACTCCCTCAAGCGATAAACCCGCGCGCTTGTTTGCCCAAAGCCGAAGCCCCCAACCGGGTTTAGGGGGAAATGTCCCAAAGCGAGCAACTTTGTGCCGTTCGTTTCGACCCGGATCGCCTGCTCCATCCCCGCCCGCGACCCTTGTCAGATGGGCGGGGTTTGGCTATAATAGGGGTGCCTCGCCAAGGTGCGTGGGCGCGTAGCTCAGCTGGTTAGAGCGCCTCACTCACATTGAGGAGGTCGGGGGTTCAAGTCCCTCCGCGCCCACTTCGAACCCCAGGGCCCCTTCCCCTGGGGTTCGTTGTTTCCCCTCCTTAGTTCTCCTCTCCTCCCTCCCCTCCCTTCGGGGTAACACCTTATTTCTTGTATTTGAAGCGCTATCTGCCCCCCGCACCGGGGCAGAGCGTGTTATAATGGGGCAAAGTAGGCCAGCGCCAAGGAGGACAAGATGCGTCGTATTGGGCGTTTACTCCTCTTTTTCGCCCTTTTCTTGTTGTTAGGCGTCCTGTGCGTCGCCGGTTATATGTGGTGGCAAGGAAAACAAGCTCCACCTCCCCCACCCGCAGCCGGAGGGGAGGCCGTCCAGGAAGCACCCCGGGGCCAAGCTCAGGTGCCCACGGTCGAGGTCGTGGTCGCGGGCCAGCCCATCCGGCGGGGGCAACGGATCACGGAAGATATGCTGCAGTTGGTCCCCTTCCCTGCCGACCGGGTGCTTGAGAGCTATATCCTGAATATGGACGACGCCGTTGGCAAGATCGCGATGCGCGATTTGCCCCAAGGCATCATCCTCACCAAGGGGGATTTGGTCGCGAGCGCCGCGGATTTGTTAGGCAAGGCGGGCTCGGTGATTTCGGCCCAAATCCCACCGGGCTATGTGGCGATCTCCATCCCCATTTCGCGGCTTACCAGCGTCTCGTACGCAATCCAGCCGGGCGATCAGGTCGGCATCCTCGTCACGCTGGCCTTTGTGGATATTGACGAAGAGTTTCAATCCATTTTGCCCAACATCTCGGGGAATGTGATCAGCAACGCGGTGGTGGTGAGCGGCGCGGAAGGCGGCGCGAGTTTGCTCACGGGTGAAGGCGTCATCACCAACGTGCAGCAAACCGTCGCGGGCGGGAACAGCCCGGTTGGCCGCCTCGAGCCGACCGAGGACTTCACGTTTTACGTCCTGCCCTCGGAGCCCCAACGGCCGCGTTTTGTGACCCAGATGATCATCCCTTCGGCCTGGGTGCTGTTTGTCGGCGAAGCGCCCTGGTATGACCAGGCCGCTGCCCCGCAAGGCGGCACCCCCGCCGAAGGCGAAGCTCCGCCGGCCGAAGCTGCCCCCGCGGGGCAACCGCAAGCGCAACAGGCGCAACCCGGGCAGCAAACGCCGACCCGGCCCGAGGTCGCGACCCTCATGGTCAAGCCGCAAGACGCGGTCACCATCAAATACTTGCTCGACCGCAAGGTGGTGTTGACCTTGGTGCTCCGCGGGACGGATGACCAGCAAGATTTGCAGACCGACGCGGTGACCCTGCGGTACTTGTTGGACAATTACAACCTGGTCGTGCCGGCCAAGGTGCCTTACGATCTGCAACCCCGAGTTGACGCGATCTACTGGCCCGAAAAGCAATATTACGATTCCACCGGGCCCGTGGAATTTCAGCCGCAGCCGTAACCTGGGAGACGACCGGCGATGGAGCAAGAAGTCATCCGTGTGTTAATTGTGGATGATATTGCCGAAACCCGGGAAAATCTTCGACGCTTGCTTCAATTCGAACGCGGGGTAGAGGTCGTTGGCGAGGCCGGGAGCGCGGGCGAAGCGATTCGGCGCGTCGGGGAGCTCAAGCCCGATGTGGTCATTATGGACATCAACCTGCCCGACCGCACGGGTTTGGAAGCCACCGAGGAGATCCGCCGCCGCTTCCCCGCGACCCAGGTGATCATCTTGTCGGTTCAGGACGAGCGCGATTATATGCGTCGCGCGATGAAGGCGGGTGCATATGACTATTTGGTCAAGCCGCCCCCGATCGACGAGCTTTTGAGCGTGGTCCGGAGCGCGGGCGCCGAGGCGCATAAAGAGCGCCAACGTCTGACCGATGTGGCCACGTCCTCGTCGGTCGCGCTGGGCACCGGCCCGGGCACGTTGGGCAAGGTTATCGTCATCTACGGGCCTCGCGGCGGGGTTGGACGCACGTTCATCGCCAGCAATTTGGCCTTCGCGTTGCAAGCTCCCGATACAGCCATTGTTTTGGTCGACGCCAAGCTCCAATTCGGCGATTTGGCCATGTTCACCGACGTCCAACCCCGGCATACCATGGCTGACCTGCTCGACGCCGACACCCTCGACCGCGAGCTCTTGAACGAAGTTTTGCTCCCGACCAGCGCCGATCGGGTGCGCCTTCTGGCTTCGCCCCTCGCGCCCGAAGAGGCCGAACGGTTTACGCCCGAGTTCTTGCGCCAGATCTTCGAGCTGCTCAAGCAGATGGCCGATTATGTGGTCGTCGATACATCCTGCATGCTCGATTTGGGCACCTTGACGGCCTTGGAGTCCGCGGACCTCATCCTCATGCCCTTGATCGCGGACTTGCCCGCGCTGCGCAACGCCCGCTTGGCTATGCACGTGCTCATCGGCTCGGGCTTGGACCCCGAGAAATGGGTCCTGGTCCTCAACCGTTATCATAAGCGGTCGGCCCTTTCCGCGGACCGCATCGCGAACTACTTCAAATTGCGGTCCATCCTGACCATCCCTGAAGACGACAAGGTGCTCGCGAGCATCAACAAGGGCCAACCCTTGACGTTGCGCCAGCGCAACAGCCCGGCGGCTCGCAGCATCTTCCAGCTCGCTCGGGTGGTCCGTGAGCGCGTCTGGCAAACAGAAGATTGAGGTACGAAGCATAACCTTGCAAGGAGGCTTGCTCCATGTCGCTCTTTGGCCGTTTGGATAAGAATCGACCGCGTAAAGACGCTTCCCTGCTTTCGGGCACCGCGACCCGACGCAGCTCGCGGCTCGACCGCAAGCGCGACACCTTGGCCGATCTGCGTCGCCGCATTCAAGAGCGCTTGTTGTCTGAGATCGACCCCAACTGGGACGCCTCACGCGCGGATGAAATCCGGCAAACCATCCGCGAGCTTCTTGACCAAATCCTGCAGCAAGAGGGGATTCCCCTATCGCGAGCCGAACGGCAACGCCTGTATGAGCAGCTGGTCGCCGAAATCCTCGGCTTCGGCCCCATTCAACCCCTGCTCGAAGACGACTCCATCACCGAAATCATGGTCAACGGGCCGAAGCAAATCTACGTTGAGCGGGGCGGCAAGCTGTATAAAGTGCCGATTCAATTCGAAGACGACGCGCACGTGATGCGCATTATCGAACGCATTGTCGCGCCGTTGGGCCGCCGGGTGGACGAAGCCAGCCCCTATGTGGATGCGCGGCTGCCCGATGGCTCGCGCGTGAACATCGTGATCCCGCCCATCTCGCTGGTCGGGCCTGTGGTCACCATCCGGAAGTTCTTCAAGAAGCCCTTGACCATCGACGACCTCATCCGCTTTGGCAGCATCACGCCCGAAGCGGTTCAGTTCTTAGAGGCTGCGGTCAAAGCTCGGCTGAACATTATCGTCGCCGGCGGTACGGGTTCGGGCAAAACCACCTTGCTCAACATCCTGTCGGGCTTTATCCCCGAGGGCGAGCGAATCATCACCATTGAGAACGCGGCCGAGCTGCAGCTGCGGCAGGAGCATGTGGTCCGGCTCGAATCACGGCCCCCGAACGTGGAAGGCGAGGGCGAGGTGACCATCCGGGATTTGGTCATCAACTCGCTGCGGATGCGGCCCGACCGCATCATCGTGGGCGAGGTGCGCGGTGGCGAGGCCTTGGACATGCTGCAGGCCATGAACACGGGCCACGAAGGTTCGATGACCACGCTGCACGCGAACAGCCCGCGCGACGTGCTCTCGCGGCTCGAGACCATGGTCCTCATGGCCGGGATGGACCTCCCCACCCGGGCCATCCGCGAGCAGATCGCGTCCGCGGTGGATTTGATCGTCTTCCAAAGCCGCATGCGCGACGGCAGCCGGAAGGTCGTCGCGATCTCCGAGATCGCGGGCATGGAAGGCGACGTCATCAGCATGACGGATATCTTCGTGTTTGAGCACGGTGGCTACCGCGAGGGCAAGGTGCATGGGCGTTTGCGGCCCACGGGGTTGCGGCCCAAGTTTATGGACAAAATCCGGGCCGCGGGTATTTACTTGCCCCCGCGCATCTTTTCGCCCCAGCCGCCGGGCCGGTAAGTCTCTGACGGATGTGAGGAGGAGGGCCCATGCCCGCCTTGAACCCGATGACCTTGCTTCTGGTGGGGGGAGGGATCGCATTTCTCTTGTTGGTATTGGGCGCGATCCTTTCGGTCACCAGCAGCGGGGCCAAGGATATTGAAGACCGACTGGCCGAATACATCAGCAGCGAAGAACTCTCGGAACTGGAGCAGGTTCGCAAGACCCAGGAGAGCCTGTGGAAGCAGCTCAACCGACGGGCCGAGCGAACGAATTGGTGGCAGCGCCTGCGCCGGGATTTGATTCGGGCGGGCTTGCGGCTGACTCCGTTCGAATACATTTTGCTGCGCATTGCCGCGTTCGTGTTGGGGCCAGTCCTGGGCTATATCCTGGGCCGCGGTTCGTGGCTCGTTGCCGGCTTGGGGTTGCTGGTCGGTTTGTTTGGGCCGGGATGGCTGATTCGCTTTTTGCAGCGCCGGCGGGTTTCGCAGTTCGAAGCGCAGTTGGTCGATACGTTGAACCTGATGGTCAACGGCTTGCGCGCGGGGTTCTCGGTCACGCAAGTGATCGAATCCATCGCGAGCGAAATGCCGCCGCCCACGTCCGAGGAATTCCGCCGGGTTGTGCAAGAGACCCAAATCGGCCTCTCGCTGGAAGAAGCGCTCGATCACCTGGTCGAGCGCGTGCCCAGCGAAGACCTTGAGCTGATCGTTACGGCCATCAAGATCCAACAGCAAGTGGGCGGCTCGCTGGCCGAGATCCTCGACACCATTTCTTTCACCATTCGCGAACGCATCCGCATCAAAGGCGAGATCCGCACCCTGACCGCGCAGGCGCGCATTTCGGGCATTGTCTTGGCCTTTATGCCCATCGCGCTGTTCCTCATCATCAACCTGATTTCGCCCGATTACGTGGGCGAGTTCTTCAACAACGGCATCTGCGGATATAGCATGCTGGGGTGCGGTTTGCTGCTCATTGTGACCGGCTACTTCTTGATGCAGAAGGTCGCGGATATCGAAGTGTAGCAAAGGGTGATCGCGATGAGTCCAGTATTGCTCGGGCTTCTCTTGCTTGTGCTCGCTCTTGTCATCGGCGCGATCGTGCTCGTGCGCCTTGCGGGCCGGTATCAAGAGCAAGATCCCATGGAAGAGCGCCTGTTCCAATATTTGGCGGAAGGGCGCACGGTCCGCTCAATCGAAGAATTTGAGCTTCAGCAGCCCTTCACCGAGCGGGTTTTGATCCCCATCGCGCGGCGGGTGGGCGAGATCCTCAGCCGCTTTACGCCGCAAAAGGCCCTGTTGGCCACCGAGCAAGACCTGGTCCGCGCGGGCTTGCGGGGCAAAATCGATCCCACCCTGTTTTTGGCCATCCGGTTCTTCTTGGCCATCACCTTCTTGTTTTTGGGGTTGATGCTCGGGCGGATGGCCGCGAGCCCGACGTTCCGGCGCCTGACCTTGGTTCTGGGCGTGGGCTTTGGCTTGTTGGGCTATTACCTGCCCATGCTTTGGCTGCGCAGCCGTATCAACCGGCGCAAGAAAGTGATTCAGAAAGCCTTGCCCGATGTGTTGGACTTGTTGAGCATTGCGGTCGAAGCGGGGTTGACCTTTGACGGCGCGATCCAACAAGTGGTGGAGCGCTGGGATAACGAAGTTTCGGTCGAGTTTGGCCGTGTGCTTCGGGAGATGCAATTGGGCAAATCCCGGCGTGATGCTTTGCGGGATCTGGCCCAGCGCATTGACCTGCCTGAGCTCACCAGCTTTGTCGCGGCCGTGATTCAAGCCGAGCAGTTGGGCGTGGGCTTGACCAAAATCCTGCGTATTCAGGCCGATGGAATGCGGCTTAAGCGTCGCCAGCGCGCGGAAGAAGAGGCGCGCAAAGCGCCCATCAAGATGCTCTTCCCTCTGGCCTTTTTGATCATGCCCGCGTTGTTCATCGTATTGTTGGGCCCTGCGGTGTTCATTTTGATGAAATCGGCCTTGGGGTCCATCTTCGGATTTTGAAAACTTGCCCACGTTTGGCCGCGAAGGGGGTGGAATGCCCCGGTGGCGTTTCT
>JAADEP010000035.1 GCA_013153335.1 Chloroflexota bacterium | reverse complement strand
GTAGGCGTAGGGCGCAGGGGCAAGCCCACTTCCGGCAACAAGAAATATTGGATGTAAACCGCGATGCCGATCAAGCCCAGCAATAGCAGCACCCGGTCCCACCGACTGCGCCGTCGGGGTGGTTTGCGCATGGTCCAGCGAGGGCCTCGTAGTTCCATGGTCCGCCTTGCGTGATTTAGGATAGCGAGTCAGGGCGGGGCGAGGGCGAATCCGGGTCGGCCGCAGGGGCCGAGGGCGAAGGCTCGCTCGGGGTTTCGGGCGCGCCTTCTTCGGGCGGAACTTGCACGCGGCGCACGCCGGTTCCCGCCTGGGGCGGGCCTACGATACCTTCGGCCTCCATACGCTCGATCAGCCGCGCGGCCCGGGTGTAGCCGATGCGCAAGCGCCGTTGCAACAGCGAGATCGACGCGCGGCCTTCTTGGCGCACCAACGTGACGGCCTTTTCCCACAGAGGATCGGGGGCTTCTTGCGGCTTGAGGGTTTGGGGCTCGGGCTCGCGCAAAGGCACGGGCGAGGTGCGCACGCCCGCGGGCATGCCCGGCTCGCTCGGCCCCAATCCCAATTGGCTGCGCCAGTGTTGGACCACGCGTCGGATCTCCTCATCCGATACATACGCCCCTTGCACCCGGATAGGTTCCGCCGCGTCGGGCGGGAGGAAGAGCATATCGCCTTTGCCCAAAAGCCGTTCCGCGCCGGGGCGATCGAGGATGACCCGACTATCGACCGACGAGGCCACGGCAAACGCAATGCGCGCGGGGAAGTTGGCCTTGATCAGGCCGGTCACCACATCGACCGAGGGCCGCTGCGTGGCCAGAATCACGTGAATGCCGGTCGCGCGCGCGAGCTGGGCCAAACGGGTGATTGAGCGCTCGGTTTCCGTGGGCGCGAGCATCATGAGGTCCGCGAGCTCGTCGATCATCACGACCAGGTAGGGCATGCGCTCTTGGGGCGGCACCCGTTGGTTGTAGGCTTCCATGTGACGCACCCGCATTCGAGCCATGCGTTGGTACCGCCGGTCCATCTCTTGCAGCACCCATTTGAGCGCGTCGGTCGCGGCCTCGGGGTCGGTGATCACGGGCGCGAGCAGGTGCGGGATGTTCTGATACGCGGTGAGCTCGACCCGCTTGGGGTCGATGAGCACCAGGCGGAGCTGGTCAGGGGTGTTGAACAGCAGGAAGGTGACCAGGATGCTGTTGAGCGCGACCGATTTGCCCGAGCCGGTCGCACCCGCGATGAGCAGGTGGGGCATTTTGCGCAGGTCGGCCACCACGGCCCGGCCCGCGACGTCTTCGCCCAGGGCCATGCCTAAGGGCGAATTCAGCCGGCGAAAGGCCGGGCTTTCGATCACCCGGCGCAGCGGCACGAGCCGCGGGCTTTCGTTGGGTACTTCGATGCCAATATAGCCCCGGCCAGGCACTGGGGCTTGGATGCGGATGCGCTTCGCAGCCAGGGCCAAAGCCAGGTCGTCGGCAAGGGAGACGATCTTGTTGACCCGAACTTTGGTCACCTTGCCCGAGCGGGTTTCGATGTAATCGGGCACCACGCCGAACAGAGTCACGGTAGGGCCGCGCAGGATTTCCACGACTTGCACTGGCGCGCCAAATTCGGCCAGGGTCTCTTCGATGATGCGCGCGCGTTCGTAGTCCAAGGTTTCTTCGGCCTGGGTGGGCGTGGGTGGGTTGAGGATGCGCGCGGGGTCGGGCAGGCGCCAGGTTGGGGGCGTGGGGCGCGCGGTCCCAGGTTGGGTCGTCGCACCCGGGAGCGGCTGCGCGATCACCCGGGGCCGCTGCGTCACCTCGGGGGCCGCCCTGGCCGCGGGGATGGTCGACGAGCGGGGCCTGGTCAACCGCTCGCGAAGGCTGCGGAGCCCCGCGCGAGCTGTATCCAGAACCCTGCGCACCCACGCGAAGAACCAAACCACGGGCCGGTCGAACAGCAGCGAAAGGCTCAAAAGCAGCATGGCACTGGCGAGGATGAGCGCGGCCCAGCCGCCGAACGCGCGTATCGCGAGCCGGGCCAGGGCTCGGCCCAACACGCCGCCGGCCGCGACTGGGTTGCGCGCCCAGGCCATGGCCAGCCCGGCCGCGAAACTGCTGCTCGTGAGGGTGAGCAAAACCGCGCCGAGTCCGCGGCCCGCGTTGGGCAACGGCAGCACTTCGCGATGCCGGAGCAACCACGCGAGCCCGGCCCACGCGAGCAAGGTCAGGCCCACCAGCGTGCCGGTCCACCCTAGCAAAGTCAAAAGCCCGCGGCGCCACCAGGCCAGCCCTGGGGCTTGGGGCATGACCAGCGCCAGCGCGCTGAGGGCCACGGCCACCAGGGTGAGCACGCTCGCCATATCCAGCCGGCGCTGGGTAGGGATGCGCGCCCAGAGCGCGCGCAACCAGGGCCCGATTTGGGGCTGCCGCGTGCGCGTCAAACGCTCCCGCACGCGCGAGGTGCGCTTGCTGCGCGAGGTGCTGCGCTTCTTGGTTTTGGTCGTCCGCGAGCGCGGGGTCGACCGCTTTTTGCGCTTGCCCTTGGTTTTGCCCATGCGTGCCTCCGGCTAGCCTTCACCCTTAGTATACCTGCCTTCGCCTCAGCCTGGGCTGAAGGCGGACCTTTCGCTTCCGGGGCACGCGGGGGTTGGGCGGGGTTACACGTCGATGTCAACGCCGAAGATGAGCCGCAGGGCATAGCCCAGGGCAAAACTGAACGCGGCCACGCCGAAGGTGATGAGGGTCATCTCAAGAAAGTTGCGCCAGAAGCTGGTTTCTTTCACCACCGCGGTGTAGAACGTGAAGGCCGCGATGAGCAGCACCGCGATGAGCAGCGAAGTCGCGAGGCTGAGGTAGTAGTTGTCCAAAAAGAGGTAAGGCAAGATAAGCGCGATCACCGCGCCGAAGTAGGTGATGCCCGTGTACGTGGCTGCGCGCACGGGGTGTTTCTCGCCCCCTTCGGCCTTGGTCGAGAGGTATTCGGACGCGGCCATCGAGAGCGCGGCCGCGGTGCCGGTGATCATGCCGCTCAGCGCAATAAGAGGGCCGTTTTGCAGCGCCAAGGTAAGCCCGGCCAACGCGCCCATCAGCTCCACCAGCGCGTCGTTCAAGCCTAGCACAATGCTCGAAATGTAGGCCAAACGCTCTTCTTGCAGCAGGCCGAGCAGGCGTTCTTCGTGTTCTTCTTCCTCGCGCAAAATGGTTTCGGCTTGCGGGATGTAGCGGAGAATGCGCTCGTATGCGGCCTGAGCGCGGCGCTCCCCGCGTTCCATAAGCCGCAACGTAAACACCAGGCCAAAGATGCGGGCGAGCAAAAGATAGAGCCAGATTTTGAAGCGGGAAGGCGGGACTTCCTGGCCGGTGTACATGCGCCATTCCTGGTAGTGACGCATTTCGGCTTCCGCGATTTCTCGCAGCAGCTCTGCGTTTTTGGGGTCGTCGAGCATGTCGGCCAGGGCGTTGTAAATGTAGTATTCGGTGATTTCGTCCCGTTGGCGGTCGAGCAGGTCCCGACGTAGTTGTTCGTGGATGGACATGGGGTCCATAGTCGCCTCCTAAGGTTGGTCCGGGGCGCGGGTGGATGGGCTCAGGCAAACGCGCGCAGAACCCCGCGAAACGCTTGTCGAGCTTGGGTTTCGGCCGCGCGGCGCCACTCCGGGTCCTGGGGGAAGAAGAGGTCTCGGAATTCTTGCCGCACCCAGGCCGCGACGCTCGGATCTTCCGCGCCGAAGCGGTGGAGCTGGTTCTCGAGGACCATCGCGCGCAGGCTGCGGAGTTGTGCGGCCAACGAAGCGCCCCAAGTGCCGAATTCAAAGCCCAAATAGGTGGTGGGCACGCCCAGGGCCTGGCCCCGGCGCATGAGATAGCCGCCGAGATCGCCTTGGATGCGGTAGAAGGTTTCAGACCGCACGCGGTCGATGTGCGGATAGCTGAGCTGTTGCGCCAATTCCTCGTTGGTGCGGGGCTCTTTTTCAGGCACGACGATGGAAAGCTGGTGCTTGGGGCCGTAGCCCGTGTGGATATCGATATACAGCACCTGCGGGCGTTGGAACGCGCGCGAGATCAGGCGTTGCAAATTATGGGTTTCGGGCTCGATATCCTGGCCGGTGTAGAAAATGCCTTCGGGGAACTGGGATTGGCCTTGCAACGAAGCTGAGCGCAGCGCGCTCGGGCCGCCGGCTTGGGCAATGGCCTTGAGCCCGCGCAGCCAGAAGCGCCAGCGGTCCGCCCGGCGCACGGGCCCTTGCGGATTCAGGAAGGGGTAGAGCTTCTCATAAGCAGGGTTGTCGATTCGGGGGAAGGGCTGCTGGTCCGCGAGGAAGTTTCGGTTGAGGTCCACGTTGTTCGCGTTGACCCGGCGGCCATGGGCCATGCCCCACGGGTTGGCCACAGGGATGAGGTAGAGGTCGGTGACGGCCGCGTCGAGGTGCGGCGCGAATTCACGGAGAAAAAGGTCGAGGATGGCGACGCCGACGTGGCCTTCGATGCCGTGCAGGCCCGCGCCGAGCATCAGAACCCGTTGGGGTTGGCGGCGGGCTGGCGCGTAGATCCAGCGCCACGGCGTGCCGTGGGGCAGAATTTCCTCGTGCACTTGCAGATTAGGCCAGGCTTGACGAAGCGGCTCGAGCCACGAGCGGATTTGTTCCCAAGCCGCGTCCAGGGAGCGCGGAAACGATAGGGTCATGGCGGATTGCCTCGCGAAAGGATTGACCGGGTTCACGAACGGCCAGCCTGTTCCCAGGCCCAGCGCTCGGCCAGGCGGACAATGAGGTCAAAGTTGTCGTTGGGTGCGGTCCGGTTACGGCGGATTTGGCCGCAGCGGGTGCAGCGGTGGATGAGGACATAGCGACCTTTGTGGACTTCCACGCCGATGGGCTCCATCAGGCCGTGGCACGATGCTGCGCGGTCGCCGGGCAGGATGTCGACGTGCTTGCTCCAGAGGCAATGGGGGCAGTGATTCGTATAGCCATCGCCGTGGACGTGCGCGCCGCAAACCTCGCACACGAAATCTTCCACGCGCTTTTGGAAGCTGCGGCTCATGCTCCTTCCTCCTGGGTTTTGCCCTGGCCTGCGACCCGGCGCAACCATGCCTCCTCGGCGGCCGCGTGTTCGGCCCGGCGTTTGCTGGAGCCTTCGCCCCGGCCCCAAACCTCACCGCCCACCAGTACTTCCACGACAAATTGGGGTGCGTGGGCCGGGCCTTTTTGCTCGACCAGGCGATAGCGCGGGGTGCCCAACCCGTGGGCCTGGGTCCACTCTTGCAAGCGCGTCTTCGGGTTTGTGGGCTTTTCCTCGTGTTGCAAGGCCTTCCACCCTTCCTCGAGCAGCGAAATCAAAAACGCGCGCACCGCGTCCATGCCCTGATCCCGGTACAGCGCGCCGATAAAGGCTTCGAACGCGTCGGCCAAGATCGACGTGCGCGCCCGCGCGAAAGTCTGGGGATGCCCCCGGCCCAGCAGGATGACCTGCTCGAAGCCCAGGTTTTCGGCCCATTGGGCCAGCTGTTCCCCGCGCACCAGGCTCGCTCGCCAGGCCGTGAGCGTGCCTTCATCCCAATCGGGATGTTGTTGGCATAGCCAATCGGCCACGATGAAGTTGAGCAGCGCGTCGCCGAGAAACTCGAGACGTTGGTTATCTTGCCCCACCTCGGGGTGCTCGTTGCGGTACGAGGGATGGATGAGCGCCTGGTTGAGCCAGCGCCAATCGCGAAACGGGAACCCCAAGCCTCGGGCAAAGGCTTCTAGTTGGCGGCGTCGTTCGGGTGTGAGGTCCATGGCCCCCTCGAGCGTGCGTCCCCTCGCCCTCCGTGGCCTGTCCGCATTATACCAGCCTTGGCCCGGTTTGGGCGCGTGTCGAACCAAAATGAATGCCGCCATGGGGTCTGGTTCTTGCAAATGATAAGGTTACCGACGAGATGCGAGCCATGAACCCCGAGGTAACGACAAAGGTCGATGAACGCCACAGGCGCCGCGGGTCGGAAGCCCGCGGCTAGCGTAATAAAATTACGCGTGGATTATTCGGCCAATGCGCGGGGCGTGCGGTGGTAGCGGGCGGGTTCAGCCGCCCGCGGCCCGTGGCCATGGGTGTGCTCGCGTGCCGCGGGCGCCGCGGGCTGGAAGCCCGCGGCTAGTTAGTATAAAATCGCGCGCGAGCT
Organism: Chloroflexota bacterium; assembly: GCA_013153335.1. GTDB lineage: Bacteria > Chloroflexota > Anaerolineae > Anaerolineales > DRMV01 > JAADEN01. The sequence continues at coordinate 516 of JAADEP010000035.1, read as the reverse complement.
GGCTGGCCCAGCGCGCGGGCGTGCGCAGGTGGGGAATTTCTAGCGGGCGGGTTTAGCCGCCCGCGAATCATGCGCGCGGATTCCGCTGCCCGCGGCATGGGACTATAGCCGCCCGCGAACCAAGCGGGGCCGCGCCGTCTAGACGCGCAACGGGCGGGGCCCTGAGGACCTCGCCCCGCGTGGTTCGCGTGGGTTACGCTGTCGGCACGTCGAACTTCTTCGGGAAGCGCTTGACCACGGTCGCCTTGACCGGGATGGGCAGGCGGTCGCCCTCTTGTAGGGCCGCCGGGGCCTTGGGCGCGGTCTTGTGGCGCTGCGCGCCGGGCAGGATGTAAATCGGCGTGCCTTCTTCGCCATATTTGCGCTCGACGTAGGCCAAACCGACTTGGTGACCGTCCGTGCCGATCGCGCTGCTGGTGACTACGCCGATCACCCGGCCCTGGCGGTTGAGCACCGGGTCGCCCAGGTGCGCCATGGGGCTGGGCTTCTCGTCCACCCGGAAGCGGATCACCTCTT